>CAIUQQ010000377.1 GCA_903901345.1 uncultured Bacteroidota bacterium
GCAAGTTGAGAAATTGCAATCGAAGTAAAATTATTAGTAAATTAACGAATTTTGTACATGGCCAAAAAGGAAAAGAAGAAAGCAAATTAGGCGATATATTCGCATCACTTGCAATACCAACATTAGTAGTAGTGGGTATTTTATTATGGAAATTTGTATTAGGAAGTCCTAGCAATTTTGCCGATGGAGAAGCCCGTCATCATCCAATTAAAGAAGGTATTGGTTCAACTTTAGGATTAATTTATTTAGGTGGATATATTGTTCCAATTTTATTATCGTTAGTATTAATGAGTATCACTTTCTCAATAGAACGTTATTTAACAATTGGAAAAGCATCAGGAAAAGCTTCTAATGAATCTTTTGTTCGTAAAGTAAAATCTCATTTACAAGCCAACAATGTTGATGCTGCTATTAAAGAGTGTGATGTACAAAAAGGTTCTGTTGCTAATGTTGTAAAATCAGCTTTAGTAAAATACAAAGAAATGGAAGGCGAAAGCAACATGGAAAAAGACCAAAAAGTTTTAGCTATTCAAAAAGAAATTGAAGAAGCTACTTCATTAGAGTTACCAATGTTAGAAAAAAACTTAGTTATTATTGCTACAATGGCATCGGTATCTACGTTAGTTGCGTTATTAGGAACAGTATTAGGTATGATCAAGGCGTTCTCGGCATTAGGAAATGCTGGTGCTCCTGATTCTACAGCTTTAGCAACAGGTATTTCTGAAGCACTTATTAATACAGCTTTAGGAATTGGTAATTCAGCAGTAGCAATTGTTATGTATAATGTATTTACAACTAAAATTGATAAAATAACTTATACAATTGATGAAGCTGGTTTCACTATTGTTCAAAACTTTGCTGCAGCACACAAACGCTAGTTTTATAAGCAATTAATTGCTTAATTAAATATTTTTAAATTTTTAAAATAAAACAAAACAAATGGCTAAAGTAAAAGTACCTCGTAAAAGCACATCGGTTGATATGACCGCAATGACAGACGTTGCGTTCTTATTGCTAACATTTTTTATGTTAGCTACACAATTCAAACCCGATGAACCAGTTCAGGTTATAACTCCAGCCTCTGTTGCCGAAATTCCACTTCCTGATGTTGATGTAATGCTTATTACAATCAGCAATGACAATAAAGTTTTCTTTGATTTGCAAGGAGAACATTATAAAAAAACTTTACTTGAAAAAATGGGTGTTAAGTATAGTATTGTATTTACTGAAGATGAAAAAACAAAATTTTCTCAAATGAGTAGTTTTGGAATGCCAATAGCTCAGTTAAAACAATATATCAATTTAAGTCCAGAAAAAAGAGGTAGTTTTCCTTCAGCAGGTATTCCATGCGATTCATTACAAAATGAATTGGGTGATTGGGTTTGGCAAAGTCGTTTAACTAATAACAGCTTTAGGGTTGCTATTAAAGGCGATAGAGATGTAAGTTATCCTACAATAAAACAAGTAATTAATACACTTCAAGAAAAAGATGTAAATAGATTCAATTTTATTACATCGATGGAAAGTGCTCAATAATTTAAAGAAAGGAATTAAAAAATGGCAGAAATAGAAGGTGGCGGGGGTGGCCATAAAAAAGGCGGGAAACCAAAAGGTAAAAAACTTTCAACGCGTGTAGATTTTACACCCATGGTTGATTTGGGTTTTTTATTGATTACCTTTTTTATGTTAACTACTTCGCTAAATAAGCCGAAAACAATGGAGCTTAACATGCCTGTAAAAGGTGATGATATTGATAAAACAGCTGTTAAAGTTTCGCAAACTGTAACAGTTTTATTGACTGGAAATAATCAAATTATGTATTATTTCAGTGACCCTGTAACATTAGATCCAATGACACCACAAATTACTGATTATAGTGCTGGTGGAATTAGACCAATGTTATTACGTGAAAACAAAAAACGTGTTCCTAATATTGATTCTATTCAAGTTTACAAAGACTTATATAAAATTAGCAAGATAACTGAAGCTAATATGAAAGCTAATATAGCTAGACTTAAAGCTGATAAAGAAGGTTTAATAGTAATTATTAAAGCTGATGACAATGCTAAATTTAGTAATATAGTTGATATATTAGACGAGATGTTAATTTGTAATATTGGACGTTATGCAATAGTAGATATATCGGATCCTGAAATTGAATTAATCAAAAGTTCAGCAGCATCTTTAAAAACAGCTGGAACTGTAAATAATTAAACACATGGCAAATACAAGTATATTTGATAATAATTGGGTAAATTTGGTCTTTGAAGGCCGAAACCAACAATATGGTGCCTTTGTGTTGCGTAAAAAAAGTAGCAACTATACTATAAAAGGCATCATTTTTTCTATCATAGGTTTTTCTTTAGCTATTGCAGCTCCAGTAATTTTTAATTACATAAAGCAACAAATTCCAAAAGAAAACATAGTGGTAGAAGCTGATGTAACTAAACTAGATGCTCCTCCTCCAATGGATGAAAGCACACCACCACCACCACCACCACCACCTCCTCCTCCGGTAAAGAGTACTATTAAATTTACTCCACCAGAGATAAAGAAAGATGAAGACGTAACGGAACCACCTCCAACTCAAGTAGAGTTAGAAAAAGTGGATGCTGGAACTCAAACGGTAATTGGTGATCCTGATGCTAAAGAAGTTTTATTAGAAGAACCTGGAAATGGTGATGGTGAAATTTTATTAGAAGCAGAAATTAATCCTGAGTTTCCAGGTGGAGAAGAAAAAATGAATGAATATTTATCTTCTGCAGTTGATTATCCTCCAATGGCAAAAGAAAATAATATTGAAGGTAGAGTTGTTCTTCGTTTTGCTGTTATGGCCGATGGAAGAATAGACAATATTCAAGTATTAAATAAACCTGCATTGGGTTGGGGTTGCGAAGCAGCAGTAGAAAAAGCAGTAAAAGGTATGCCAAAATGGAGTCCTGGACGCCAAGCTGGTAGAGCAGTTCCTGTTTATTTTACATTGCCTTTTGTATTTAAATTAGATCAATAATTAATAGAAAACTATAATGAATAAGCTTGTAAAACATTTTGTTTTACAAGCTTATTTTATTTAAAAAGCTACTTATGAGTTTAGAAGAAATAAGAGAGAAAAGGGAAAACAAGGTTGGAAATATTGTTAAATATTTTGGTGCAATTATGGGTTTGTTTTACTTAGTTTTGGGAATAAGTATTTTGTTAAATAAAGTACCATTATTGGTGAATGAAATAGTAAAATATACGCTTGGAACAGCCATGGTTTTATATGGATTATTTAGACTTTTTAGGATATTGAAAAGCAATGAGCAATGAGCAATGAACAATGAACAATGAGCAATGAGCAATGAGCAATGAGCAATGAGCAATGAGCAATGAGCAAAATTATTGAATTAAAGTGATTTATTGTATTAACATACTAACTTATCAACTAATAAACTAACAAACTAACTAACAAACTAACAATGATTCGTAACCCAAAACCCATACATATAGCTTTATTAGTGTCAGGAATTTTAGCATTAGCAATTGCTTTGGTTTTGTATTTTGTATTAGAATCAGAACTAATAAATGTAATTATTATTTTTACGCTAACTGCCGGCCTTTCATTTTTCTTGTTTTTTTATACACTTGAGTTTTTTATTTACCGAAAAATAAAACTCATTTATAAAACTATTCATAGTTTAAAAACTCAAAAATATGATGCAGTTATTGAGAATTTTAGTTGGGAAAAAGATCCTATTTTTGAAATGAGTAAAGAAGTAATTAACTGGGCTCGCGATAAAAAAATGGAAATTGACCAACTTAAAAAAGTGGCAGATTTTAGGAAAGAGTTTTTGGGCAATGTTAGTCACGAGTTAAAAACGCCCATTTTTAGTATTCAAGGTTATTTACATACATTACTTGATGGTGCAATTTACGATGAAGAAGTAAATACTAAGTTTTTGAAAAAAGCAGCTAAGAGCACTGATAGATTAAGTGATTTAGTAGCTGATTTGTTAGAAATATCGAGTTTGGAAAGTGGCGAATTACAAATGAATTTAGATAGATTTGATATTAATTCATTGACAAAAGATGTGTATGAGCAATTTGAAATTAAAGCGAAAGAAAAAAGCATTGAATTATTGATAAAAGAAGGTTGTAATAAACCGTTTTTTGTACTTGCCGATAAATTTAGAATTAGAACTGTATTGGTGAATTTGATTAGTAATTCTATAAAATATGGTAAAGAACATGGCGTAACTTCGGCTTCCTATTATGTAATGGGTGATAATATATTAATTGAAATTGCTGATACTGGCGATGGAATAAGTCAAGAGTTTTTACCGAGAATTTTCGAAAGATTTTATAGAGTTGATAAAAGCCGTTCACGTAGCAATGAAGCCGGTGGAACTGGTTTAGGATTGGCAATTGTAAAACATATTATTGAAGCTCATCATCAAACTGTAAATGTAAGAAGTACCATTGGAAAAGGAACTACTTTTGGCTTTACATTAAAAGCTATTCAGTAAAAAATACTAACACTTTATTCATACTTTGATTTTTGTGATTTTTTAAAACAAAAATGAATTATACTTGCAAGTATGAGTAACGAAATACCTAACGATCCAAATCAAATAAATATTGAATTAAGCGAAGAAATGGCTGAGGGCATTTACGCTAATTTAGCAATTATTACACACAGCAATAGCGAGTTTGTTTTAGACTTTATTAGAATTATGCCTGGTGTTCCAAAGGCTAAAGTAAAATCAAGAATTGTGTTAACACCCGAACATGCTAAGCGTTTGCTTCTAGCTTTAAGCGATAATATTAGAAAATATGAAGATCAAGTGGGTGAAATAAATTTACCAGACATGATGCCTCCATTTCCAATGAATTTTGGTGGTACTACCGGACAGGCTTAAACGATATTTTCGAATAAAATACATCAGCTAAATTTATATTTTATGTTAAAGATTAGCAACAAATTTTTGGAACAACATTTTACACAATGAAAAAAATATTACTATCAATAGTTGTACTTTTTGTTTTTCAAAATTTAGTTTTTGCGCAGCAAGAAATAAAAACCAATGATGGTAAAATTGTTGTGTTATTTAATGATGGTACTTGGAATTATGCCGATAGTATTCCTTTGTATTCCATTAAAGTTGCTAATATTCCCCAATTAGAAATTCCCAAAACGAATGCTAAGGATAAAGTAATCAATCATGCTGGATATTCATTATTATATAATGAAAGCCATGAGCAAGCTTCTTGGGTAGCTTATGAACTTACCAAAGATGAAACCAATAAAATTTTTGATAGGACCAATAAATTCATCGTTGATCGGAGTGTTAAAACAGGAAGTGCAACAGATAAAGATTATGAAAGTTCAGGATATGATAGGGGTCATTTAGCACCTGCTTCTGACATGGGTTGGTCTGAAATAACAATGCAGGAATCATTTTATTACAGTAATATGAGTCCTCAGGATCCAAGTTTTAACAGAGGAATTTGGAAAAAATTAGAGGAATTAGTTCGCACCTGGGCCATTGAAAACAATAGTTTATACATTGCTACAGGACCAATTTTATCTAATAATCTTCAAACCATTGGTCCTAATAAAGTATCTGTTCCCAATTATTATTACAAAGTAATTTTAGATTATAGCGAACCAAGTATCAAAGGAATTGGTTTTATACTTCCAAATATTGGTTCAAAAGAAGAACTTCAAAATTATGCTGTTTCAATTGATAGCGTTGAATCTTTGACAGGAATTGACTTTTTCCCTTTGTTGGAAGACGGACAAGAAACATTGATTGAAAAGTCACTTTGTGTAAGTTGTTGGTCGTGGAAAAACAGTAAAATAAAGCATGAAAAGAATGAAAGCAAAGCAGCTGAATCGGTTCAATGTAATGGCATAACAAAAGCTGGTAATAGGTGTAAAAACAAAACACTAAATATAAGTGGCTTTTGCTTTCATCACGAAACTCAAAGCAGCAGTGATTACAATAAAAATGAACAACGTAATGTAAATGTAAACATCCATGAATCATATAAAAGTAGTTCCACATCAGTGCAATGTTCAGGAACAACCAAGGCAGGAAATAGGTGCAAAAGAATGACAACAAGTTCAAGTGGTAGGTGTTACCAACATTAAGAATAATATTGACAAATTAGTTAGTTTGTAAACTAAAAAAAATAAAAAGTAAATAAAGTAAAACACAATTAAATGAAAATATATGGATATAAAATCTACTCCAATTGAAGGTTTATTAATTATAGAACCACAAGTGTTTACTGATCCTCGCGGATATTTTTACGAAAGTTACAACAAAGAAAAGTTTGTTGCTGCTGGCATCAATATTGAATTTGTGCAAGACAATCAAAGTCTTTCCCAAAAAGGAATTGTCAGGGGTTTACATTTTCAAGCTCCACCTTTTGATCAAGGGAAATTGGTAAGAGTTATTCAAGGAGCAGTTTTGGATGTGGCCGTTGACATTCGAAAAAATTCGCCAACTTACGGACAAAATTTTTCTATTGAACTAACGGCACAAAACAGAACGATGTTCTACATTCCACCTGGTTTTGCGCATGGTTTTGAAACATTAGAAGACAATACCATATTTTTATACAAATGTACCGATGTTTATAACAAACAAAGTGAAGGTGGTTTACTTTGGAACGATGCCGAATTAGGAATTAAATGGCAATCATCTGATCCTTTAATCAGTGAAAAAGATAAAATTTTACCATTGTTTAAAGATTTAGTGAGCCCTTTTTAAATTAAATTATTGGGTAATTTTTGCTTTTAAATAAAACTAAATGCTAATTACTCAGAAATATTTTGATAAAAACACTTTTTTACCTTTATTTGACTACTAAATAATTTCCAAAATGCGTAAAATAATTATAACATTATCAGTGTTTGCATTGATTGCTAGTTGCACAAGCGATGCTCCTTTAAACAAAGTTGAAGAACAAACAGTTGATAGTTTAGTAAATAATGAACAAGCAGCCAGCGACTCATTAATGAAGGCTATTCAAGCTGAAATTGGAAGTGATACAACCTTAGAAGAAAATCAAGATTAAATTTAAAGGCCATTTCACCAAAGTGACAGAAAGAAAAGACATAGAATTAAGCATTGTGATGCCATGCTTAAATGAAGCGGAAACGCTTGCCATTTGTATTACAAAAGCCAATAATTGGCTTATACAAAACAATGTAAAAGGTGAAGTAGTTATTGGCGATAACGGCAGTACCGATGGCAGTCAGAAAATTGCTACCGACTTAGGTGCAAGAGTGATCAATGTTCCTGCAAAAGGATACGGAAGTGCACTGATGGGTGCTATAGAAGCCAGTTACGGTAAATATGTAATTATGGGCGATAGCGATGACAGTTACGATTTTGGAAACCTTACTTTGTTTGTTCAAGAACTTAGAAATGGTTATGATTTAGTAATGGGTAACAGATTTAAAGGTGGTGTTGCCAAAGGTGCAATGCCTTTCTTACATCGCTATTTAGGAAATCCAGTTTTATCATTCATTGGCCGTTTGTTTTTTGGAAGCAAAGCCCGCGATTTTCACTGTGGTTTGCGTGGATTCAGACAAGACATTGTTTCAGTATTAAACTTGCGCACTACAGGAATGGAGTTTGCGAGTGAAATGGTGGTAAAAGCAACCATTTTTAACTTAAAAATTACTGAAGTTGCCACTACTTTATCACCCGATGGACGCTCTCGTCCGCCACATTTAAGAACATGGCGAGATGGTTGGAGACATTTACGTTTTTTACTCATTTATTCACCTCGTTGGTTATTCTTAATTCCAGGTGTTTTCCTCATGCTTTTTGGTTTTATTTTGAGTGTTTTAATCATTCAAAAACCATTTGAAATCATTGGAAATATTAATTTAGATACCAATACCTTATTGTATGCAGGCGCATTCATGATTGTTGGATTTCAAGCCTTTATTTTCGGAATTTTTACCAGGGCTTATGCTGTACAAGCTGGTTTTTTACCACAAAACGACCAATTAATTAAATGGCTTGATATAGTGAGTTTGGAAAAAGGTTTAATAGCAGGATTAATTATATTTTTTGCAGGAATTTTTGGAACTATTCATTCGTTAACACTTTGGAATGAAGTTCATTTTGGACGATTAGATTATCCATCTATTTTAAGAATTGTGATACCAAGTGTGGTAGCAATTATTTTGGGCTTACAAACCATTTTGTCAAGCTTTTTCATCAGTGTTTTAAATGTAAATAAAAAATAAAAATTATATATGTTAGGCTTACTTAAAAATTTACACCATAAATATGTTTTTCTTAGAAGAATAAACGTATTGTCAACTCAAATTGCTCAACAATTACCAAACGATATTCGTATTTTAGATATTGGGTGTGGCGATGGAACTATTTCTAAAATGATTTTAGAAAACAAAAAAAATGTAAGCATTGAAGGAATTGATGTTTTTGCACGCGAAACATGTGCCATTCCTTTTAAAATGTTTGATGGTAAAACCATTCCATTTGCAGCAAATGAATATGATGCAACTATGTTTGTAGATGTATTGCATCATACCACCAATATAAAAGAATTATTGGCAGAAGCTGCCAGAGTAAGTGGTCAGTATATTATTTTAAAAGATCATCATTATAACAATGCACTTGATTTTGGTATTTTACGTTTCATGGATTGGATAGGAAATGCACCTCATGGTGTGAAGGTAATTTACAATTTTAAAAACTTAGATTTTTGGAAAACTACCTTTAACGAATTAGGATTTGAAATAGTTAGTTTGAATAACAGCGTTCCCATTTATCCTTTTCCGTTTAACTTAATTTTTGGAAGAGATTTGCATTTTATTGCAGTGTTAAAAAAGAAATAATCAAAATAAAAGATTCAATGATGTTGGATAAAAAATATACCGATTCGCGCATCAGTATTGTATTGATTTACCAATCAAAATACGAAGCTGCATGTAATCAAATTTTGCAAAGTATTTCAAAATCAAAAACTGATTATGAAGCAATTATTATTTGTAATGAAGCCGATGAAAAAGCCATTTCAATTAAAAACCAAGAGTTAGTTACCAAAGCTAAGTTAAAGTTTGTAAGCCCAACCAATCATTATTTATTGGCTGCTTTGCAATTGGCTGAAGGTGCTAATACTGTAATTTGTGATGGTATTAATTTATTCAATTTGAATTCAACTTTTAGTTGGATAAACAACAATAAAAAGAATTTACAAGGAGAAACAATTTTTGTAGCTGCCAGAAAAACAGATACTAAAAAACTTTCAATTACGGATAGATTAAGCAATGCTGCGCAACGATTTTTTACACCAACACATCAAACAGATGCAGGTTTTGGTCAATTAATTGCTGGAACAGCAGCACTTCATCAAGCCATTGAAACCAACAATATTTTAGCAGGAAATGTCAATCATATTGTTCTTCAATTAGAATTAAACCAAGTAACTATTGCCGATGCAATTATTAGTTCAAACGATAAAGTAATTGCTACTTCTTGGGCCGATGTTTTGCTTTCACCACTTAAATATTTTAGTTATGTTTTCAATTGGTTTTTAGTCAATCCAATTGCAGAAATAAAAAACAAAAATTTACAATTAGGAAATGGAAACAGTGGCATTTATCGCTTATTCTTTTTGCTAAGTACATTTTTTATTGGCTATTTTATGATGAGCAAAAGTTTCGACTTTGGTTTAACTTGGGATAGTAAATTACATAACCAATATGGTTATGATATGTTAAAATATTTTGAAAGTGAAAGTGGCGCAAGAGATACTACTTGTTTTACTTCGCACCGAGATTATCCATTTTATGGTGAACATATCAATGTAATAGCATCTTACATCAATAAAAACTACGAACCAAGTTGGGGCGAATATGGAACCAGGCATTTGTTAAATGCCATTTATGGTTTTATAGCCATGTTATTTGCAGCATTAATAGCTAAAGAATTACTTTCATGGCGTACAGGTATCATTGCTTTTTGGGTTATTTTTTTAACACCCACTTTCTTTGCGCACAGCATGAATAATCCAACTGATATTCCACTAGCTGCAGGATTTTCATTAGGAATATTTGGAATCATAAAAATTCTAAAACAATTGCCCAAAGTAAAATTCAATGCCATTTTATTATTTGCATTGGGTTTAGGAATTGCCATTGGATCGCGTATTGTTGGGGTATTATTAGTTGCATATTTAGGATTATTCATGGGTATTACTTGGTTAATTGTAGCCAGAAAAACCAGTTTGAGTGAAGCTTTAAAATTGATTTTCCCTTATGTAAAAGTAATTGGATTAGCATTTGTTATTGGATATTTATTAGGATTATCACTTTGGCCTTATGGTCGTTTCCGCCCAATTGACGGTCCTTTAGAAGCTTTAGCTCGTAATTCAAGTAATGCGTTTTATGCTTATAATTTAGAAATTTGGGAAGGTGTAAAAACCTATATGATTTATATGCCTTGGTATTATGTAGGTAAATTTATGGGAATTACATTGCCATTATTTGCATTACTTGGTGCAGCATTATTTGCTGTTATTGCTTATTTTTATTCAAAGAAAAAACCAGTAATTCCAATGCTTTTGGTATTGTTTACTTTCCTTTTCCCTTTAATTTATGCCGAGTTTAAAAACATTACTTATTATAACGGTTGGCGACATTATTTATTCATTTATCCGCCTTTAGTAGCATTAATTGCTTTGGGTTATGATTATATTTTCACTTATGTAAAACCAAAATTCATTGGATATATTTTAGCTGTTGTGATGCTTGGTTTGGCTGTAAAAACTACATTATGGAGTATCAAAAATCATCCAAATGAAACCGTTTATTTCAATGAATTAGTAGGTGGTACAAAAGGCGCATATGGCAATTATGAATTAGATTATTATGCCAACAGCGCGCGTCAAGCCGCTGAGTGGATTGCAAACCATGAACCTAAAGGTAAAAAAATAGTGATTGGAACTAATAACGAACCATTATGTGTAAGTTATTATGCAAGCAAAATTAACGACAGTATTTCTACTGTTTGGATGAGAGATTACGAAGAAGAAAAACAATTTTGGGATTACCAAGTTTTAACCTCTCGTACTTATTCAAAAACACAAATGAATAACGGTGGTTATCCGCCAAAAGGAACTGTTTATACCGTAGATGTAGATGGAGTTCCGGTGGCTGCTGTTGTAAAACGTGAAGTGTTTTATATGCCTTTGGGTTACCGTGCTGTTGACGCCAAACAAATTGATTCTGCTATTTATTATTTTAGTAAAGCGGTGCAATGGGATAATAAAAGTGAAGAAGCTTTTAGAATGTATGGTTTTGCGTTAATGCTTGGCGGTAAATTTACCGATGCCGATAAAGCTTTTGATCAATCATTGGTTTTATATCCTGAAAATTATTCAGCATATACCAATAAAGGTTTGATGTATTTTAACCAAAAAGAATATCAAAAATGTATTGATGCATGCGCAAAAGCAACCAAGTTAAAAGAAAATATTACGGAAGCTTATTACTATGCTGCAATGGCTTATTTGAACATGAATAATTACAATGGAGCCATTGAAAGGTTAGAAACAGCATTGAAATTTAATGGTCAATCGCCTGAGGTATTTTATTATTTAGGAAAATCGTATGAGGCTGTAAAAAACACCACCAAAGCAATTAGTAATTTTGAATATTGCTTAGGCATGAATCCTAAATTTAAACAAGCATGGGGCGATTTAGCTAATCAATACAGGGCTTTAGGTAAATCGCAACAAGAAATAGATTATTGCATGCAGCAATATAATTCATTGCCTTAGCAATTATAAATTATGAAAGATGAAAGATTAGCAGTTTTAATAGATGCAGACAATGTTCCCTATTCAAACATCAAAGAAATGTTGGAAGAGGTAGCTAAAAATGGCACGCCTACTATTAAAAGAATTTATGCTGATTGGACAAAACCAACTGTTTCGGGTTGGAAAAATGTGCTTTTGGAACATGCAATTACTCCTATTCAACAATATAGTTACACCACAGGAAAAAACTCAAGCGACAGTGCGTTAATTATTGATGCAATGGATATTTTATATTCAGGAAAAGTTGATGGTTTTTGCATTGTTTCTAGCGATAGCGATTTTACTAGATTAGCCATTAGGTTAAGAGAAGCAGGAATGAAAGTTTTTGGAATTGGTGAAAAGAAAACACCTTTGCCTTTTATTACTGCTTGCGATAAATTCGTTTATATCGAAATTCTGAAATCTACTGTAAATTCAACCGAAGAAATTACAACTAAATCAAAAGGGAAACCCAAAGCAGAAAGTAATCCTTTTAATAAAATAGATGTAAAACTAATCAGCTTATTGACTAAAAGTGTGGAGAGTTTAGCCGATGAAAGTGGCTGGACTTTTTTAGGTGATTTAGGGAATTTTATATTGAAAAAGAAAGCCGATTTTGACCCAAGAAATTATGGTTTTCAAAAATTATTACCTTTGATAAAGGCTACTAATAAGTTTGTTATAGACGAAAGAGTAGCTGGAAATAATAACATCAGGCATATTTATTTAAAAATCAAATAAGTCAAATTTTCAAAAATTTAAACAAAAAGAGCAGTATTTTTACTGCTCTTTTTGTTATTTAAAATCCAATGTACAAATTACAATATCTAACCCACGGCTACTGTATGGAACGTAAATATCTTTAGTATATTCTTTGCTTTTTACACCATTTGAATAATAATAGTATTTAATGGTATTAAAGCTTGAGCACTCGGCTGCAAAAGAAGAATAATAAATGTCTTCCATAATTAGGCTGTATTTTTGGATATTATGCTCATAATTATTAACAGAAATGTTACTTACAAATAATGAATCAATATTTTTTTCTATGGTCGTGTTTTTTAATATTTGGTATTTCAATTCGCAAGTAGGTTGCATTTCAATAGTAAATTTAAACTTTGCAATTGTACTATCATTATGATAAACATATTCACCACCCGAATATAATTCCTCATTTTTTAAACTATCAATTATTAAAGAATCTTGATTGTCAGCTATAGCTAATGTATAAAAAATGTTATTGAAATTTTGAAATACTATAGATTTTATTTTAAACTCAACATCTCCACTTAAATTGGTTTTATAGTAATACATAATTGAATCTTTGTAACTTCTTCCACTTTGATGCCAGGTTCTTTTAAAAAAACATAAATTACAATTTCTCATTGGACTCTTGTCCGATAGTTTTTGAACATGTACCTCAAAAACCTTGTATTCATTAGGGTCTTCTGTAATTAGAGTATTTGGTTTATCTTTTTCGCAGCTAACTATAATTATTATAAGAAAAATTGGTAATAATATTTTATTTATTGCTTTCATAACTTTAGTTTTTTACGGTGTACAATCACATATATTGGCATAAAACTCAGCTCCCGCTTCTACCTCAAAACCCGATTTTAATTCTAAACTGGTTTTAGCCCTTAACGATACATTCATACCGTTTGTTACTTTTGCCAAACAACCTGTGCCACCAAATATAATATTATTTTTTACTCCATAAGTATAATTGTCAAAATTATAAGCGGTATTATTAGCTTGTATTACATCCACTGTATTAGTACAAATTAAACGGTATACTTCAATATAATCAATATTATTCATAGTAGTAAAAACAATTTAAAGGATTTGCTATATTACAAACCCTTTAATTTCTATTTAAAATCTAGAGTACATGTTACAATATCTAAACCTTGGCTGCTATAAGGCACATAAACATCCTTACTATATTCTTTACTTTTTACACCATTTGAATAATAATAGTATTTAATAGTATTGGTTTCGGAACAATCAGCTTCAAATTCAACCTTTTGCCATTGATTGTATAAATTACGCGCATAGTAATTTTTATTAGCAATTATTATAGAATCTATTTTTAAATTATCCCACGCTGAGTTTTCGCTATTTATATTTACTCTGCAAAATGGAGTTACCTCAATTATTTTATTATTAGTTCTACCATTATTATATACTAGAATTCCTCCACCGTATCGTCCATTGTAGGAAGTGTCTCCAAGTGTACTACCAATATAATAAAATATATGACTTGAATCGAAAATTATTTTCTTCGATATTTTAAATTGAACATCACCATTTAGATTAGTCTTTAAAGTATCAAAAAATGTGTCTTTATAACTTCTACCGCTTTGATGCCAAGTTGTTTTAAAAAAACACAAATCGTGATTTTTCATAGGACTTTTGTCACTGAATTTTTGCACATGCACCTCAAAAACTTCATATTGACTTAAATCTTCCGTAGTTGTGGGAGTTTTGTTATCTTTTTCGCAGCTACTAAACATAAAAATTAACAGCAATGCAGTTAATAAATTAAGTATTTTCATATCTTTATTTTTTAAGGGGTACATTCACATATATTGGCATAAAACTCGCCTCCTGCCTCTACCTCAAAGCCACCTTTTTTCATTTCTAATAAAAGGGTTCGCCCTAAAGCAAACCCTTTTTATTATTTATTTAAAATCTAGTGTACATATTACAATATCTAAACCTTGACTGCTAAACGGCACATAAATAGTTTTAGTATATTCCTTACTTTTTACTCCATTTGAATAATAATAATATTTAATGGTATTTGTTGTTGAGCAGTCAGCTTTTATAAAGGAATAATATGTTTCTTCTCCTATTAAAATGTATTTAGGTGTATTATCCTCATAGGCACTAAAAGAAATGTTACTTACAAACAATGAATCAATATTTTTTTCAATGCTAATATTTTTTGTTATTTCATATTTTAATTCACAAGTTGGGCTAGCATTTAAAACAGAATAGTAGTTTGCATTACCATTATGATAAACTTCTACACCATTGGCATACTTTAATTCATTTTTTAAGCTATCTGGTATTGATATAGAATTATTGATACTAGTTCCTATATAATAAAATATATTGCCTTTTTTTTGAATTTGAATTGATTTGATTTTAAAAGTGGCATCACCATTTATATTGGTAATATCATAAAACATAACAGAATCTTTATAACTCCTTCCGTCTAAATTCCAAGTAGTTTGTATAAAACACAAATTGTAAGTTCTTAATGTTTCTTTATTTGTAGTTTTTTGTGCATGCACAAAAAAAACTTTGTATTCATTGGGGTCTTCAGTAATTACAGTATTTGGTTTGTCTTTTTCGCAACTAACCATGACTATTATAAGTAAAGTGGGCAATAATATTTTATTTAGAGCTTTCATAATTTTATTTTTTTAAGGAGTACAATCACATATATTGGCGTAAAACTCGCCACCTGCCTCTACTTCAAAGCCACCTTTTAGCTCTATACTGGTTTTGGCTCTGAGCGAAACATTACTTCCATTGGTAACTTTTGCCACACAATTGGTACCTCCAAATATAATATTATTTTTTACACCATAAGTATAATTGTTGAAATTATATGTGGTATTGGAACTTTGAATTACATCGGTAGTATTGGTACAAATTAGCTTATAAACTTTTACATAATCTATTTCATAGTCAACTATTGCTGGAACAGAGTCCTTAAGTTCATGCATTCCATTACTAACATTTTTTATTGGATTTTTACAAAAATAAGGAGAACCAAACCCTAAAATAATAAACATGCTGTTAAATAAACTTGGCTCAGCACCAGTTTTTTCTCTAAAACGGTATTGCATGGCTCTTTCATTGTCGTAATATGTAGTTACATTATTATTTAGCCACTCTAATGAAAACGTGTGGAAATTATACATATTTACTTCCTTATCAAACATAAATGGTTTTCCATAACAATCAAAATCACTATTGTTAGGGTCCGCTCTATTTTGCATATAATTAGGGTCTTTTAATGATCCATTTACTGTGTTTAAGTGTGTATTTGAAGTCATTAAACTCCTGCTCATATCGGTTTCAAATATATCTATTTCGCTGTATTTAGTTTCATTAGAATTGTATAACCAAAAATTATAGCCAATTCCATCGTAATAACTTGCTAAACTTGGTGCTGGTGTTTTAAGCCTACATTTGAGTTCAAACCATCCGTACCTATAAGTTGTTTTTGAGGAAAGAAATCCAGCAGTAAATTTAAACCAATTTGGTTTGGTTAATTGTTTTCTAAAGCCAACATTGCTGCTTAAACATGAAATAGTATCAAACCTATTATAAAAACCTTGAAAATTTTCTTTTTTAAGGCGTAAAATACAGGAGGTAATTCCAGAAGTAGTTCCATAATAATGCGATTTTTTGCCTATTACAGAATAGGGGGGTGAACATTCTGGACTGTTATCACCATCATTTAAATCATTTATAACAAAGCAAAGAGGGCTAATACCTAAATCATTTTGTTCAAAAAAAGGCCTGCCTTCATTGGGATAATAATTCCATTTTGTAATTGAATTACTTTCAGTACCAAATTCATCTACAAATTTTAAATTAACTACATCCCAATTCTTATCATTTCTTATTGGTTGCCCGCCACCATCCAGCAAATAACCTCCTGTTAAAGTATCTATTTTATAGGGTGATTGGGCTTTTATATTTACAAATAGCAAAAGTAAAATTGATAATATTATAATTTTATTTTTCATAATAGTAATTTTAACTAAC
>CAIUQQ010000378.1 GCA_903901345.1 uncultured Bacteroidota bacterium
ATTAAAGTTTGTTAATTTAATTTAATGATAAATATTCATATATTTTAGATTCTCAATTAAGTTAAACCAATACTTTGTATAATAATAAAATGTATCTTTACAATTTGATTAGCAATAAATCAAACTTAAATTAAATTTAGTTAATTGGATTAGATAATATTTTAACAAATTTAATAATAAGTAGTAATTAAATAATATTTTTACTCAATTAGGCCAATTAATCGCTAATTATCTAAAATATTATTATATAAATACGTTGATACCGGTGCCATGTACCGAGCAGTAACTTTATATTTTATTCAAAATAATGTGGACTTTAAAAATATTGATGAGGTAAACTTTGCACTTACAAAAATCAATATTTCTTTTAAAATTGATGAACAAACTCAAATTCAAGAAACATTTTTAAACAATGAAAATATTGAAGAAGAGATTAGAGTTAATCCTAGAGTTGCAGGTTTTGTTAGTGATGTTAGTTCAATAAGTGAAGTTCGAAGATTTTTAGTAAAACAACAACAACAATTTGGTATAGAAAGAGCCATTATTATGGATGGTAGAGATATTGGAACGGTTGTATTTCCTGATGCTGAATTAAAATTATTTATTACTGCTGAGCCAAATATTCGTGCGCAACGAAGATATGATGAACTAAAAAGCAAAGGCAATGGAACTACTTTTGAAGAAGTTTTGGCTAACTTAACAAAGCGCGATTATATTGATTCGCACAGAGATGATTCGCCATTAATGAAAGCAAATGATGCCATTGAAGTTGATAACAGTAATATTAATCACCAACAGCAATTAGAACTTATTTTAAAATTAGTAAATGATAAGATAGGTTCAAAAGCCTAAATAAATCTATTTATTCCTAACCAACTTAATAATTTTTATTTTATCAAGTAAAATAATTACTGGATAAACAGGATCAATTTCCCACCATTTTGCAGCAAAATTTGCTCTAGCACCAGCATGATGATGGTTATTTTGAAATAATTCACCAAGCATTAAAAAGTCAAAAACTAACGTGTTTTTTGAAAAATCGTTTTCGTTAAAGTTTCTATAACCATATTTATGTCCGGCCCAATTTACAATAGCGCCATGAACTGGACTCATTAAAAAATGAATGGGTAACAATAAATACATCCAAGGATTGGTAGCAAAATTTACATAAAACAAAACATATCCAGTTCCAAATAAAAGGCGACTCGTCCACGTATTAGCCATCCAATCAATTGCTTTCCATTCGGGAAAGTTACGGTCAAATTTTTCGTCAAACTTGAAATTATTGGTATGAATTCCGCTAAATATTTTATAGGTATATTTCATCATGGTAACCACTTCTTTAAAAAAATGTGGTGAATGAGGATCTTTTTCAGTATCGCTAAATGCATGATGCATTCTGTGCATAATGGCATAAGGACGTGGCGTTAAGTATGATGCACCTTGAGTTATATAGGTAAATAAATAAAAGAATTTTTCCCAAAATTTATTCATCGTAAACATTTTATGGGCTGAATACCTGTGCAAATAAAATGTTTGAGAAAATAAGGAAAGGTACCAATGACCAAGAAAGAAAACTAATACAGGCATTTATTTAAAATTAGGTTGCAAAAATAGAACTTGAAAAAAGGTAAACAATACAAATTTTTTTGTGTTGCACTGATTAGAATCAAACTTGAAAATGATTTGATGTTATAAAATTCTCCAGAATACCATACTAATAACACCAAAAACCATGATTAGTTTTGAAAGAAAACTGAGTTTAGTAAAATGTTTTTTAGTGTCGGCATACCAAATTAAATATAACGAATAAAAGGAAGGAATAATAACCAAAACTAACATGTAAGTAAAAAACCAAATGAAATAATTATTATTAGTAAAACTAATTATTGGAAATAAACAGACTAATAAAATACAGGAAATAATAAATATAATTTGCAAATAAATAAGTATGTTTTTAGTTTTTCGGGTACCCAATTTTATTGGCAATGTTTTAGCATTAAATTTTGAATCACCACGCATGTCTTCAGTATCTTTTATGATTTCACGAATTAAATTACTAAAAAAAGCAAATAGTGAATAGGCTATACATGCAGAAATATTTGTGTTTTCATCAAAAGGAATAAGTATAAAAATGGTAGAAGCTGTCATTAATGCAACTAATAAATTGCCTAATAAATAGCTTTTTTTAAAGTATTGTGAATACATCCAAAGTAAAAGAGAGCAAGTAAAAACCAATCCTGCAACCCTATAAGAAATTTGCCAAGCCAAATAAATGGCAAGAATATTGAACCCAGAATGAAGTAAAATAGCCCAACGTCTGCTAATACTTTTTCCAATTATTACTGCTTTTGGTTTGTTAACCATATCAAGTTTAACATCCATATAATCATTAATAATATAGCCAGCTGCTGCCGATAAAAAAGTAGCATTAATTAATAATAAAAACCTGTTTGATAAAACATCATCAATCCCAATTAATGGAGAAAGGAAATAGTAGCTTAATACTTGAGTTATGGAAATGATTAAAATGTTTTTGTAGCGAATTAGCTTCAAAAAATCATAAATAGTATATATAATACTTTTAGTTTCCAATTTCGGTAACTCCGCCACTAACTATAAATTTCATAAAATCAGTTGGGTTCCCTTCGTAAAGTTTTATTTTAGCTTTATCAATAAAAAACAAGTTTCCGCTAAAGGCATAAGAATGGGGGAAATAAACTCCAACTAATCCTGGTAAATTTATTTCAAACAAATCATCTTGTGTAATAAAACCAGGTTTGTAAACACCTTCTGTAAATTCTACAACTACTGGTTTTGAAAACTTTTTCTTTTCACCAACAAAAGCCTCCATTAAATCTTTTACAGAGGTGTAAATTATTTTTATAAATGGTAAACTAGATAAGAAATCATCAATTAAGTTGAAAAGTGGCTTTGAAATTATACTAGACCCAACCCAGCCAATTATAGTAACACCAACAATTACAACTATAAAACCAATTCCAGGAATATCGATTGGAATAATTTTGTCAACAGAAAGCACAACACTAGAAACTACATAATAAGTAAGTAATATAGGAAGACAAACTAATAAACCTTTCAGAAAAAAATTGATAAGTTTTTTTAATTTGTACTTCACTCCATTTTTGATTGCTTGTTTTGTCATTTTTTTATTTGCAATATTAATTGCTAAAAATTAAAAAGCATGAATAAATTTATTTTTTATCAAAATAAAACTTTATAGTTTTCTTCTTAGTTTTCTACTTAATAAATCCCAAATTACAATTCCACCTGCTACCGATACATTTAATGAATGTTTGGTTCCTAGTTGAGGTATTTCAACACAATCATCAGCCATTTCAATTATATCTTTGCTTACACCTTCAATTTCATTTCCAAAAACCAAACAAATATTTTTATCTAAATTGAATTCATATTTGTCTAACATCAAACTTTTTTCAGTTTGTTCTATACAAATTA
>CAIUQQ010000379.1 GCA_903901345.1 uncultured Bacteroidota bacterium
CCTCTGGCTTAGTGCAAATATTTAGGGGTTTTTGTATAAAATTTTGGTTTCTTTTTTTTAACTAAAAAGACAGCCTAAATAGGTAATGTCACATTGAGCGGTGTCGAAATGTTTTTAAAACGAGTATATTAATTTCTCGACTCCGCTCGAAATGACCTGGATTTTAAAGCTTTTGAGATAGCTTTTTTTTTTAATATTCGAATTTCGAATTTAAATTTTCGAATTTTTACTTAAACTAATCTTCATTAATCATATTCCAAAGTTTATCTTTTAGTTCGTCAATATGAAAGTTTGAAGCAGAACTAATAAATATACTTGGCACTTTTGGCAATGATTTTTTTATTGCTTTTAATTCTTCAGGAGTTACTAAATCACATTTGGTAATGGCTAACAAACGTTTTTTATCAGTTAACTCTTTGTTATATTGCTTTAGCTCGTTAAGCAATATTTTGTATTCACCTTTAATGTCTTCGCTAGTAGCTGGAACCATAAAAAGTAAAGTTGCATTTCGTTCTATATGGCGAAGGAAACGAGTTCCTAAACCTTTGCCTTCGTGCGCTCCTTCAATAATTCCAGGAATATCGGCTACCACAAAACTTTGGTATTCATGGTATTTTACTATTCCTAAATTAGGAACTAAAGTAGTAAATGGATAATCAGCAATTTCGGGTTTTGCAGCAGAAATAACCGATAACAAAGTAGATTTACCCGCATTTGGAAATCCAACTAAACCAATATCAGCCAATACTTTTAACTCTAAAACTTTCCATTCTTCTTTTCCGTCTTCACCTGGTTGGGCATATCTTGGATTTTGGTTCACCGAGTTTTTAAAATGATGATTTCCTAATCCTCCTCTTCCACCTTTTAAAATTACAAATTCTTGTCCAGCTTCAGTAATTTCAGCTAAAACTTCATTTGTTTCTGCATCTTTAGCAACTGTTCCAAGCGGAACTTCTATATACTCATCTTTACCTTGTGGGCCGCTTCTTAATCCAGCGTCACCATTACCACCGGGTTCAGCAATTACGTGCTTACGATATTTTAAATGAATTAATGTCCAAGCATTGGTGCTTCCTCTTAAAATTATATTTCCACCACGTCCGCCATCACCACCATCAGGTCCACCTTTTGCTGTATGTTTATCACGCATAAAATGCATTGCTCCCTTCCCTCCTTTGCCACTTCGGCAACATATTTTTACGTAATCTACAAAATTTGAATCTGACATGTTTTATTATTTATTGGTTTTGTTTTTTTGGTTTTTGATAAAATTGTTGTCCCGATAAATCGGGAGATAATTTGTTGAATTGATTTTTCGAACTATCAACCGACAACTATCAACTAAGAACTATTTTATTGTAGCAGCAATTTCATTGCATAATAATGCAAAAATTTCTTCTATTTCTCCTAATCCATTAATACCTCTATACTTATTTTGCGCAGCATAAAAATCCTTAACGGGCATGGTTTTATTGTTATATTCGTCTATTCTATTTTGAATAATTTCAGGATTTTGATCATCTGCTCTGCCGCTATCTTTTCCTCTTAGAAGTAAACGTTTTTTCAATTCTACTTCTTCTACTTCTAACGCTAACATAGAAGTAATAGCAGTATTTTTGCTTTGCAATAAAGCATCTAAAGCAGCTGCTTGCGCTTGTGTACGAGGAAAACCGTCAAAAATAAACCCTTTTGCATCAGGAGCTTTCTCCAGTTCTGATGCTAACATATTAATAGTTACTTCATCGGGAACTAGTTTGCCTTCATTCATAAAGCTTTGAGCTAATTTACCCAAATCGGTTTCACCTTTAATATTTGCTCTAAATATATCGCCTGTCGATAAATGAACTAAATTATATTTAGCAATTAATTTCTCAGATTGTGTTCCTTTTCCTGCACCCGGAGGGCCAAATAGTACAATATTTAACATAGTAGGTTTTAAATAATTATGGGCGAATTTCAATAAAAGTAAGCAATGAAACCAATTATATTTATTTTTGATGATAAAAATTTCTAAATGTCAGTGTTCAAAAACTACCAAATAGCCAATATACCAGCGGTTTCAGCTCAAATAATTGATTTAGCAAAAGATTATAAAATATGGACTTTTAATGGTGAAATGGGTGCTGGAAAAACCACTTTGATAAAATCTATCTGTAAAAACCTTGGGGTAATTGACGAAGTTAGCAGTCCAACTTTTTCATTGGTGAATGAATATAAAACCCAAAATGGCAAAACTATTTATCATTTTGACTTTTACAGAATAAAATCAATCAATGAAGCATACGACATGGGAATTGAAGAATATTTTGAAAGTGGAAATATTTGTTTAATTGAATGGCCAAATATGATTGATGAAATATTATTGAATGAAAAAACATTCAATTTAATTATTTCAATAAACGCAAATAAAAGAAGTATTCAAATAAATGAAAAGAATTAATTAAGGCGTGTGGCTGAGTATATTTTCAGCTTTCACAATTCTAAACATTTTCCAAGTATCAATTGATAAATTAAAAACTGCAAATGAACTTGGTTTAAATTCAAAAATTTCATTTCCACTTAAAATAGCAGCCATTGCACCAATAGTAGGATTGTGTCCAACAATGATTACAGTTTTTACTTTTTCATCATTTAAACTTCTTAAAACATGAACATAAGCATCCGAACTTGCTTCATAAATTTCATTAATGGATTGTATTTTATTTTTATCAATGTTAAAGTTTTCAGCAATAATTTTGGCTGTTTTCAAAGTTCTTTTAGCCGAACTTGTAACAATTAAATCAATCTTTTTAACTTTTTTTATGAGTATTTTTGCTGCAATATCAGCATCAGACTTCCCTTTTTCTGTTAGTTTTCTATCAAAATCCGAAATTTCGAAATTTCCATGTTCTGCCTTTGCATGGCGCATTAAAATGATTGTCTTCATTTTTGTAGCCGTTAATTGGCAATTATTTCTTCAGAATTATTACTTTCAGATGAACTGGTTCTAGTTCTTGATTTTCTGTGCTTGTGTTTCTTTTTTTCAATTACAGTTGTACTTTTTTCCTCACCAGCTTTTATAAAACCTTTTGATATTAATATTATCCAAGCTGAAATAAATAAAACACCGCCAATTGGAGTGAGCGCTCCTAACCAAATATAACTTTCATCGCCCCAAATAGTGCGAGTAGCCAATAAATACAAACTTCCTGTAAAAAAAGCAATTCCTCCCAAAAACAAAAACATGGTTAAATCTATGATGTTTTGATGGAATTTTCGGTGTGATAATGATATAAATGAAATTGCCATAGCATGGTAAAACATATATTTTGTACCTGTATCAAAAGTAACAATATCAGCAGGTTCAATCATCTCTTTTAATATATGACTAGCAAATGCACCCATAAAAACACATATGGCTGCAATACCAAATCCGGTTTTTACATATATGTTGTTGTTCTTATCCATAATGGTTTTTATTTATTTAATATGTGAACAAATAACATCAATTATATTTTAAATACAAATTATTTTTGTTCAATTAATAATATATGAAGAGAAATTTCCTAACAGGCATTATTGTAACAGCAATATTAACGATGGTTTTTTTGGTGGTTTTTTATTATTCAAAAATAAATACAAAATCAATTCATGCCATCAATGTGCTTCCAAAAAATACAGTTTTAGCACTGGAAATCAATAGCATAAATCATCAATTCAAATTGTTAAACCAACAACTTTTTTGGCAACAATTAACCAATAACAAAAGCATTGGCGAGGCAAACAACAACCTAAAATTCCTGGATAGTTTACTTGATTTTGAAAGTAATTTAAAAGACTGGAAAGACAATGAAAACATGGTTGTTTCATTCCATGCCTTTGCCAATAAATCGATAGACGAATTGGTTTTAATTGAAACCAAGAAAAAATTTGAAATCGTAGATATTAGCAATTGGATTTACGAATCAAATAAAAGCAGACTAATGGTTAGTAAACGCAAATTTGAAAACAATTTGATTTATGATTTTATAGATTTTAAAACTCAAAAGAAATTTAGCATTGCTTATAAAAACAAAATTTTCGCAATATCTACAAACGGTCAGTTAATAGAGGAAACGTTGGCCAATATTGAAAATGAAAATGTATATAAAATTTCTAATTTGGATAAACTGAGTTTTGTAAAAAGTTTAGGAAACTATAATTTATATGTAAATTATAAAAACATACCGGTTTTTTTTAATTCTTTCCTTGATTTAACAAAAATAAAAGCACTTGAATACATTTCAAACATGGCGAGTTGGTCGGCATTTGGAGTAAATACAACCAATAATAGCATTCAATTAAAAGGTGTAAGTATTACCGATGAAGTTCAATTTCAGTATTTTGATTGTTTTAATAATATGACCGCTCAAGAGCAAACTTTCAAGAAATTACTTCCAATTAACACCAGTTATTTCTTTGGAATTAATTTCAGTGACGAAAAAATATTTTCTCAAAACTTGAAAGAATTTTATACTGTTAATAAAATTGATACAAGAAATTATATTAGAGACAGTATCAATAAAATAAAAGCAAATATGAACTTGTATTCACAAATTACAGAAAATTTTGGTAGTGAAATAGCACAAGTTAATTTAAGCAATCCTCAATTAAGTTTTGATAGCTGTGAAGTGCTAGTTATAAAATTAAAAAATAAAAATAATATAATAAATCAGTTGAAAGCTATTTCAATAAATGATAGTATTGGAGTTGATACTTTAATGGTAAAAACACCTGATTTATATAAAATAAATCTTCTAAATTATTTTGATTTTACATGGGGAAATATTTTCATGGGAATTCAATCTAATTACGCATTAGTTTACAGTGATTATGTTTTGGTTTGCAATAACAGTATTACTTTAAATAGCTTTTATAACCAACAAGTTAATGGTTTTTTATTGTCAAAAAATTCAGATTTTGTAAATCATGAAACAGAGCTAAAAGGCAATTCAAATATGGAGCTTTTTATTAACAATAATAATTTAGCGCAACAAGGCGAACAGTTAGTAAATTCAGAACTATTAGAGACTTACAAATCAAATATTGGTTATATAAAAAAAACAAGGTTTATAAGTATGCAAATGAGTGCAACTAATAATAAAAACTACTTAACC
>CAIUQQ010000380.1 GCA_903901345.1 uncultured Bacteroidota bacterium
AAAATTTGAAAACTTAAATAATGAATTGATTGGTTTGAAATTTTGTCCTTTTTATTATTGTAAAGATTACACTATAGGGTTTAGTCAGAATAAAACAATTATTATTAATAATAAAACAAAAAAATACGAATTAATTATAAATGATAATATTCCAATTATTTTTGACGGACTATTTATAAAACAAATAGATAATAATAATATTACCCACTTTTATAAAGGAAATTCAGTTAACAATGAACTTACTTTAACTTTAAATTTGGATAGTTTATGGAAATCAAATAATGAAATTGCCGAGTTATTAATTTTCGAACCAACTTTTTTTGATATATATAGAAATAAAATTTTTAAAACAATTTTTTTAATTGCTTTTAGTCTAATTGGCATTTTAATTATCAGAAAAAAAATTAAAATAGTAAAAAACAAAAAAAATCTTGTAAAAATCACCAATCCATTAATTTTTAAAATTATAAATCATCCTGTTTTAAACTTAAACACAGAAGAATTTGATGAACTTTTAGGAATAGAACATATGGAAGCAGATAGTAAAAAATTAAAGCGACATAGACTACTTATAGAGATTGATAAAGAAAAACCAGAACTTATAATAAGGGAAAAGGATCCGACAGATAAAAGAAGATCAATTTATAAAATAAATATAAATGCTTGACATTTAGAAATTGAAACTAGTTTCAAACCTAATTGCAACCTAAAAGTAGTATCATAAATAATTGTTTTTAAATATTTCAGATTAGTATTGCTCGATTTAAAATTATAAATTATGGCAATATGTAGATGTAAAGAAAGGCATTCAAATCCCAAAGGAAGGGGTAAAGAATATATTATTGGTATTGAACCAGTCGGTCAGCTTATTACTTCATCAATTTGTGGTAGGACAAATTGTGAAAATCCAGGACTAATTTGGTTAATAAAAGATGAGTTTGATCAATATCAAAATGGTACAAGAATTTTCAGTTTTTCAACCAATTATTCAAAAGTTAAAGTAATATGAAATATAAACATATAATATTAGTAATAATAGTCTTTATTTTTTACAATAAATCTAAAGCACAATGTACAAATCCAACAATTATTTTAAACTTAACTGATACCACAATTGCATTTAAAAAGGATAGTATACTACTAGATGCTGGAGCTGGATATAACAACTATTTATGGAGTAATGGGGCAACAACAAGAACCATTTGGGTAAAGTATAATAATTTATATAAAGTTGAAGTTAATGCTAATGGAACTTCTTGTGGAATTGATTCATCAAAGGTTTTGTTTATAAAAGGAATTCAACCTAGAGATACGACAATTTGTAAAGGAAGTTCTATTCAACTAAAAGTTAATAATTCATTTCCAAATAACGGGCTAGTTGCCTATTACCCATTTAATAATAATACAAATGATGAGAGTGGTAATGGAAATAACGGAACAATAGTTGGTGCCAATTTTGTTAATGATAGATATAATGAAAGTAATAGTGCTTTAAATTTCAATGGTTCATCAAACTATATAATTATAAATGATAATGATATGCTTGATTTAAATAATGACTTTTCAATATCAGCATGGATTTATGCTAATTCATTTTCTGGTATTAGTAGTATTGTAAATAAACATGATAATTTTTCTCAATTTGATGGTTATTGTTTTGGAGTTTGGAAAGTTTCAAATAACTACTTAATTAATTGTCAAGGCGCCCCTTCATATGGTAGCATGACATATCCTAATACAAGTGGAAAAGTAAATTTATTTGAATGGATTAATTTAACAACTACATATAGTAAAAACAGTCGTGTTTTAAAATACTATATAAACGGAAATTTAATTGATTCATTAGTAGTTGATTTTAGTTCAATTGGTAATACTAAATGGCCTTTAATAATAGGGGCATTGGGTACTCCTGGTAATATGAATTGGTATTTTAATGGGAAAATTGATGATGTTGGAATTTGGAATAAGGCTTTAGAAAGCCATGAAATTAATGATCTGATTAATAGCAATAAATCAATTAGTAAAGTAATATGGAATAATAAAGATACAAATTATAAAGTTACAGTAAACCCAACTCTTAAAACTACTTATTCATGCGAAATTTTTATTGGCAGTTTTAAATTTATCGATAGTATTAATATTGATATAAATAAGCCAATAATTGGCAATATGATTGGAAAAATAAACGAATTAATTATTGACACCTCATATCTATATGCTGTAAATGCACAAACAGGAAATCAATATAATTGGTTCGTTTCAAATGGAGTAATTGTTAATGGTCAGGGAACAAATAGTATTTACGTAAAATGGATTAATAGTGGGTCAGGTGAAATAAAAGTAGCAGTAATTAATACAAAAGGATGTTACGATACCCTAATTAAGTCAGTAAATATTGGAAATGTAGGTGTCAATGAATTTAGTTTTCAAGATATAAAATTATATCCAAACCCCAATAATGGTAGTTTTTTTATTATGACAAACAATAAAAGTATTAGTAACACCAAAATTACAATTATAAATATATTGGGTCAAGAAATTTGGAGTACAAAACAAATTTTTCTTTCAGAAAAACAAGAAACATATATTAATTGTAACTTAACAAAAGGAATTTATTTGCTTTATTTACAAAATGAAGAAGGAAGAATATTTAAGCATATAGTAGTAGAATAAAATGTTTTGATTAAATAGTATATTGGAATAAAAAATAAAAACGCTTTGCAACTGCAATAGCGTTTTGTTTTTTTTCATTAATATTCGTCCATTAATTTGTTATAATAACAATTGAAATTTAAAAGTTGAATATTACAACAACTTTAGACAAACCTCAATCTAAAATTCAATAATCATATACAGCTTTAAACTAAAATTCGTTTATTTGCTTTCATGCGCAAGGTTTTGATAATAATTTTAGTTGGAATGGCTGTATTGGCAAAAAGCCAAAACAGACAGAAAACGATATTATTATTAAGCGATAGTTTGTTATTAGACAGTCAACTAATTGTGCATCATTCAGTAATTGTAAGTAATGGAACTACTGTTTTACTAGAAAACATCGATTACAAAATCAATTATTCCACTCAAACAATTATCAATTTAAAAATACCAAAACCCATTACATTACTTGTTAAATACAGTTCGCCAAATTTTGATTTCAAGCAAATTTATCAAAACAAAAATCCGAAAATAATAGACAAAGAAGGCATAGAAACCAAAAATCCATTTTTATATAATCCCAATGAAACTGATTTTTTGAATGCTGAAAGTGCAAGCAGTGGTTTAAAAATGAATGGAAGTATTTCGCGTGGATTAGGTTTGGGAAATGCACAAAATGTGGTGGTAAATGCCAGTTTAAATTTACAATTAAGTGGAAAAATAAACAACGATATTGATGTATTGGCCGCCATTAGCGATGACAATAATCCTATTCAACCAGAAGGAAATACGCAACAACTGCAAGACTTTGACAAGGTTTTTATTCAATTAAGTAAAAACAAAACCAAAGTGGTAATTGGTGATTTTGAAATGCGAAAACCTACGGAAAGTTATTTTTTAAATTACAATAAAAAATCGAGGGGTGCGCAGGTACAAACTGCTTTTGATGTAAAACAATTTTTTTTAAAATCGAAGGAAAAGGCAGTTTTACAAGTGGGTGCAGAAGTAGCAATTAGTCGTGGACGATTTGCACGAAATACGTTAACAGCCATTGAAGGAAACCAAGGCCCATATCGATTAACGGGCGTAAATGGTGAATTATTTATTATATTAATTTCAGGAACTGAAGCCATTTATTTAGATGGAATAAAACTAAATAGAGGCGAGCAAAACGATTATATCATAGATTATAATAGTGGCGAAATTACATTTACTCCCAAAAGAATTATTACGCAATACAGCAGAATTATAGCCGAATTTCAGTATAGCGATCGAAATTTTGCAAGAACAGTTTTTACCACCAATGCACAATATAAAGCTGAAAAATATGCCATCAGGGGAAGTTATTTTACCGAGCAAGACGATAAAGACCAACCTTTTCAACAAACGTTAAGCGATAACGATAAAAAGATTTTAGCCAATGTTGGCAATAATTTAAAACAAGCGGTAACAAGCGGAGCAACTCGCGTTTCGGCATTTAGCAATACCAAAATTTTATACAGAAAATTAGATACTTTGGCAAATCTTGATGTGTATGTTTTTACCGATAATGGGCAAAATGATTCTGTGTTTTATGAAGTAAAATTTAGCAATGTTGGGAACAATAATGGAAATTATATCCAATCCGCTTCATCGGCAAATGGTAGGGTTTTTCAATTTGTAGCGCCCATCAATGGAATAAAGCAAGGAAACTTTGAACCAGTTATTTTACTAACTGCTCCCAATAAAATGGAAATGCTGAATGTTGGTTTTGATTTGACTAATTTTAAAAATACAAAGATTACTGTTGAGCTTGCTCAAAGTAATTTGAACAGAAATTTATTTAGCAATATAGACAAGCAAAATGATAAAGGTTATGGTGCAAAAATAATCATCAATAACAAAACCAATTTATCAAAAACTTGGTTGTGGCAAAATCAATTGAATTACGAATGGGTGGATCAAAACTTTAGGTATGTAGAACGCTACAGAAATGTAGAGTTTGAAAGGCTTTGGAACCGACAATTAACTAATGTTGCCAATACAGATACAGGTTATAATGAGCACATTTTATCGGCTAAAACTAGTATAGAAAACACGCAAATATTTAACGCATATTATCAATTGCAAATGTATAACCGCAACCAAAATTATGTTGGATTGATGAATCAAATTGGTAGTAATTTAAATTATAAAAACAACCAGTTAAATGCCAATGCAGAGTATTTAACCATTGACATCAACAACACCATTTTACAGCAAAGTATTGCTCAAAATCAAACTTATAAGTATAATTTGGGATATGCGAGAACGCAGTTTAAACACCAAGCGGGAGTAAATTATTTGGAAGAAAAAAGTAAGTTTTTCAAAACAAATGACACTTTATTGAGTGGAAGTTTTGCTTATAACCAAAGCAATTATTTTTTCCAAAATACTGATACTTTAAAATTGAAATACCGCATAGATTATACCAACAGAAACGATTTTCAAGCGCGTAGCACTGATTATTATTTAGCAAGTATTTCGCAAAATATTAATGCAACAACCATTTTAAAACAAGACAATGGAAACAGATTGAACTTGAATTTTACGTTTAGAAATTTTGAAATCAACGATACCACCATCAAAAATTTAAAACCGGAAAGAACTGTATTGGCAAGGATTGAATATGATTATGCTTTTATGAAAAGAATGTTTACTGCCAACACTTATTATCAAATAGGAAGTGGCAATGAATTACGCAGAGATTTTAGTTATTTGGAAGTTCCAAAAGGGCAAGGTGTTTATGTTTGGAAAGATTTTAACACAGACAATATTCAGCAGTTAAATGAGTTTGTAATTGCCAGTTTTGTGGATAGAAATATTGCCAATTATATCCGCGTTTATTTACCAACAAACTCTACGATTAGAACAAATTCTGTTCAATTTAACCAAACATTGAACATAAATCCTGCGAGTGTTTGGTTGAATAAAAAAGGTGTTTTAAAATTCATAAGTAAGTTCAATAACCAATCAGGATTAAAGATAGAGCGTAAAATTATTGCCGATAATACTTTTGATTTCATCAATCCGTTTACCAATTTATTTAACGATACTACTTTGATTAACGTAAATAGTTTGGCTAGAAATACTTTATTCTTTAACCGTAGCAATGCCACGTTTGGAGCTGATTGGAGCATTCAAGACAATCAGAGTAAAGTGATTTTAACCAATGGAATTGACAGCAGACGCAAGTTGGAGAATGGATTAAATACCCGTTGGAATGCCAATGAATTTTGGACCTTAAACATATTATATAATTTTGGAGAACGCAGTTATGTATCACAGTTTTTTGTACAGCAAAATTATAGTTATAACTATACCGAATGGAAACCAAAATTGATTTACCAGGCCAATAAAAACTTTAGAACCACATTGAATGCAGGATATTTTGAAGCCAATAATGCCAAAGAATATGGCAATCAAAAAGGAAAAACAACAGAAATTGGTTTAGAAATGCGTTATAACTTTACTCAAATTGGTTCGTTAAGTGCCAAGTATAGTTTATATGAAGTGGAGTTTAATGGCGAAGCGGGCAGCAATTTAGGTTACGATATGTTACAAGGATTAACCACCGGCAAAAACCAAGTTTGGAACATCAATTTACAACAACGCATTGGACAAAATATTCAAATAAACCTGAACTATGATGGCCGCACATCGGGCATTAGCGATACCATTTTACACACCGGCAGAATGGAAGCACGTTATATATTTTAAGATTGAATCCCGATGTATCGGGAGGGAGATTGATTGCAGTAACCGTAGGGGCAGACCTATGTGTCTGCCCGATAAAAAAAACAAATTACCCAAATAATATACGTTTCGTTATTTTTAAAAAAATTAGAATAAAATGGACTCGTTATTAACATTAGCCAATGTTATATAATTAAACCACCCAATTCCTTCCCCATTACAAATTTACTCATTAAACATAAAAAAAGCTGCACCATTTACGATGCAGCTTTTAACTATTTTATTTTTGTCTCTTTAAAAGTCCAGAACCATCTTTTTCGTAATCTTCTATGAAACTTTTAATTTTTTCGGCAGCAATTCGTTTAGCAATTACCTTTTTGTTTTTATCAATAATATATAAAACAGGAGTGCTATAAACATCATAATATTGGCGGAAATTAGTCTCATTCAAAGGATCGTATAAGTTCAGTTTCCAAGGGAATTTTTGTTCTATTAAATATTTCTTCCATTCTTCTACCGTTTCTGTCATACTTACAGGAAATACATCAAAATATAACGGCAATGTTGGTTTCAATATTTTAGCTCCTTTATTTTTTAAATTTATAATTTCGTTTTGAGCAATTATTCCTTTGTTTAATTCTTTATAAGCTTCAGCTATTTTAGGCATTTCCTCTTTACAATGTCCGCAAGTAGCACTCCAAAACAACACTAAAGTATACTTTGAGTCCATGTTATAAAGACTATGATATTGTCCATTGGTATCAAGCATTGTTAAGTTTTTAACTTTAGCACCTATTAAATTATGTCTAAGTTTTTCAACCCTATCTTTCATTTTCCAAATTAGCAAACTATCAACCCAATAAGCTTTTCCTTTGGCATAATAATTATCAATTAAATGAACAAAAACAGCGTCCATTCCCATGTATTGAGATGATTCGTAATAATTAGTAGTCCAAAACAAGCAGAATTTAAAGTTCTCTTTGCCTTTTTCCGCTAATTTTAAAACTTTATCAGCGGTTTCATTTATACTATCGGGAATTTGTGGAACTACTTTTAACATAAAAGTTTCAAACTTTGGAAAAAAGATAGGAGTTCTTGTAATTCTATCATCAGAAAAGTCAAAATTATCGAAGTAATGTTGTTTGTAATAATTATACTGAAAGTTAGAATCAGTAATTTCACCTTTCTCATTTTTGGGAGCAGGAGGAACATCTATTTCTTGCATCATTCTAAAAACTTTACTGATTAAAGTGGTAGGATCATTTTCCAAAATAACTTTTCTTTGAGCTGTTAAATCCTTCATCAAACTGCGGTAAGAATCCATTAATTTATCTTCTTCGGCAGTATTCTTAGCTTCTTTCGCGGCTTTAATTTTGACTTCTAATTCATTGGCTTGTTTGCCAATATTTGCCGAAAACTTATTATATTTAAAAAACACTTCATTTTCGTATGAACCTTTAACAACCATATTTTCTATCAATGAATTGGTATCAGTTTCTAAACCAAATACTTGTTCAGTTACTATAAAATCGAACAAAAGCGATTTGTCGGCAGTAGCTATTAAATATACACCACCTTCTAATTTTCCTGGTCCCGAAAAATTCATTTTTCCTTTAGCATCAGTTATAGCACTGTCTCTCAAATATTGCTTATCGCCAAAGTAATAACCAAGATAAAACATTTTATTTTGATAGCCTTTTATAGTTACCGTAATTGAATGTCCATTTGTCGAATTTTCAGAAGTAGCCTCTAAATTTGTTTTAGCTTTATCTTTTCCTTTTTGTGCCAAGGCAATAAAACTTAAACTTGATAATAAAATAATGGTTGAAATTTTTAAAATACGCATATGTAATTGTTTTATTTGGCGGTAAAATTAATAAAAAACTGCACTAGAAGAAAAAATAAAATAAGTTTAATAAATTTTTAAGTATAAATTATTGGAACATATTTGATATAAAATAGCAAACTATAAAAATTTAAAGTTTGATAAAGCGCAAGTGTTTAATAGATTTGCCCCATTAAAATTCACTAAATAAAACAACAAAATGAAAAATATTACAGTAATTGGTTCAGGTACAATGGGAAATGGTATTGCGCATACTTTTGCTCAATTTGGCTACCAAGTAAACTTAATAGATGTAAATGAAGTTGCTTTGCAAAAAGCAATTGCTACCATTGGTAAAAATTTAGACAGACAAGTTACAAAAGGTTTGATTTCTGAAGCCGACAAAACTGCAACTTTAGCTAATATTACTACTTATACTAACTTAAAAGATGCTGCTAGCCATGCAGATTTAGTAGTAGAAGCGGCAAGTGAAAATATGGCTATTAAATTAGATATTTTTAAACAATTGGATGAAATTTGTCCTGCACATACCATATTAGCTTCTAATACTTCTTCTATTTCTATTACCAAAATAGCAAGTGTTACTAAACGCCCAACGCAAGTTATTGGAATGCACTTTATGAATCCAGTTCCAGTAATGAAATTGGTAGAAATAATTAATGGTTTTAAAACCAGCGAAGAAGTTACCGAAACAATATTAACACTTTCAAAAGCAGTAGGAAAAATTCCGGCTTTGGCCAATGATTATGCTGGCTTTATAGCAAATAGAATTTTGATGCCAATGATCAATGAAGCCATTTTCTGTTTACAACAAGGTGTTGGTTCTGTTGAATCTATTGATACAGTTATGAAACTAGGAATGGCTCACCCAATGGGACCTTTACAACTAGCCGATTTTATAGGTTTAGATGTTTGCCTTGCTATTATGAATGTTTTGCACGAAGGATTGGGCGATCATAGATATGCTCCATCTCCTTTATTGGTTAACATGGTAACTGCTGGAAATTTAGGTATAAAATCGGGTGAAGGATTTTATGTTCACACTGCTGGTAGCAAAGATTTGGTAGTGAGTTCTCGTTTTAAAAACCATAGATAGTTTACCTTTGTATACTTTACTATAATTAAAAACCTTGTAACTTCATTGTAGCAAGGTTTTTTTAATTTAATCAATTACAATTCTCATTTCTAAATGTAACAATTGTTGCAAAGTACCCAAATAAGAATGCGTAATTTTGCATCATAAAATAAACAAACAAAACAAATGAAATACATAGTTATAGGAGCAGTTGCAGGTGGTGCTAGCACAGCCGCAAGGTTAAGAAGACTAGATGAACACGCGGAGATTGTAATTTTTGAAAAAGGGGAATATATATCTTACGCTAATTGTGGTTTGCCCTATTATATAGGCAATGTAATAAAAGACAGAAATGCATTGTTTGTACAAACAGCAGCTTCATTTAACCAACGATTCAATATTGATGTAAGAACTTTAACTGAAGTAGTAGCTATCAATGCTGATACCAAAACGGTTACAGCATTTAACCAAACTACCGGAAAAACTTACAATGAAACTTACGACAAGTTAGTATTATCGCCCGGTGCCGAACCTATTCGTCCGCCTTTACCTGGTGTAACTAACGAAGGGATTTTTACCCTTAGAAACGTAGCCGACACCGATTATATTAAGGCTTTTGTAAACCAAAAACAGGTAAAAAAAGCGGTGGTTATTGGAGCAGGATTTATTGGATTAGAAATGGCCGAAAATCTGCACGAATTAGGTTTAGATGTTTCCATTATAGAAATGGGAAATCAAATATTAGCGCCTTTAGATTTCCCAATTGCTGCCATTGTTCAGCAACATATAAGGGAAAAAGGGGTGAATTTATTATTAAGTTCGGCAGTTACTGGTTTTGAAAAACATAACAATCAGCTAAAGGTATTATTGAAATCGGGAGAAGCCCTAGATGCCGATGTGGTCATCATGTCAATAGGTGTTAAGCCCGATACGCGTTTGGCTGTTCAAGCAGGAATAAGTTTGGGAGCCGCAAAAGGAATTTGGGTAAATGAGTTTTTGCAAACTTCCAATCCTGATATATATGCCGTGGGCGATGCCATAGAATTTACAAATCCTATTACCAACCAATCGATGAATACTTATTTGGCTGGCCCTGCTAATAAACAAGGGCGTATTTGTGCGGATAATATAGTGCTTGGGAACAAAAACAGATATAATGGCGCTATTAATACGGCCATTGTAAAAGTGTTTGACATGACGGTAGCTACTGCCGGAACGGCATCCAAACATTTAACCAATGCTAATATTGAACACCTCGTTTCTACCACGCATAATGGTTCACATGCTGGCTACTATCCTGGTGCTAAACAAATGAGTATTCAAATAGCATTTTCACCTATCGATGGTCAATTATTAAGTGCGCAAATAGCGGGATTTGAAGGAGTGGATAAACGCATTGACATACTGTCATCGATAATAAAAAGAAAGAGTACTATTCATGAATTAACGGAGTTTGAACATGCTTATGCGCCTCCATTTTCATCGGCAAAGGATCCTGTAAATATTGCAGCGTTTGTGGCAGAAAACATATTGCTTAAAAAGCATAAAATATATTATTGGAACAATTTAGAAAGCGTTACTGAAACCGATATTTTGCTAGATGTAAGAACGCTTTCTGAGTTTGAAGCCGGCCATATTCCAAATGCTTTGAATATTCCGCTAGATTCAATAAGGGAAAGGATAAATGAGTTGGATAAAAACCAAAAGATTTATATTTATTGCCTTGGCGGGCAAAGAGGATATTTGGCGCAGCAAATATTAAAACAACATGGGTTTAACACCGAAAATTTATCGGGTGGATACCAACTTTGGAAAAATTGTACCAATGAAATTGCTGAAAGCAAAAGTTTAGAAACAAAAACATTTGATATGGCTATATAATTTTAGCTTTATAAAATGTACTTTTAGCTTTGCTGTGCAATTCATTTATATTGCTTAATAGCTTATAATTTAAATTTATAGTTCTAAAAAACGCTCATTAATAAAACAGGAATGTTTGGCTCCCCAAAACTCAGGCAGCTAAATAATTCAAATTATTATGCTCCCCAGAACTCAGGCAGCTAAATAATTCAAATTGTTTGGCTCTCCAAAACTCAGGCAGCTAAATAATTCAAATTGTTATGCTCTCCAGAACTCAGGCAGCTAAACAATCCAAATTATTATGCTCTCCAGAACTCAGGCAGGTAAATAATTCAAATTATTATGCTCTCCAAATATTAGGCGGGTAAATAATGGAATGAATTAAGGGCAGAAATATTGGTTTAAACAGTAATGTAACAAATGTGACAGAGTATTTATTAAAAATAGCTTAACATTGTATGGTAAAAATATTCACTTTTTAAAAAAATAAACAAATGAAAGCAAACATGGGAACCGCTGACAAAGTAGTAAGAATACTAGCAGCCATTTTAATTGGAGTTCTTTATTTTATGGGACAAATTACAGGAACTGTAGCTATTATTTTATTGGCTGTAGCAGTTATTTTTATTGCTACAAGTTTTATGAGTTTTTGCCCTTTGTACTTGCCATTTGGCATTTCTACCAAGAAAAAAGAAAGCTAAGAACTAAGCATTTTTAAAACCAATCTTATTTTATAACAGCTTTACAAAAATTGTGGAGCTGTTATATTTTTTTTGCCTAAATAAATACAATAAAATGAACCAAACTTGGAACCAACGATACGCTGAAAAAGATTTTGCTTACGGCCTTTTACCTAACGAATTTTTAAAAGAACAATTAGAAAAACTACCAAAAGGAAACATACTTTTACCGTGCGAAGGCGAAGGTAGAAATGCAGTATATGCTGCGCAAAATGGTTGGAATGTAACAGCATTTGATTTTAGTGAAGCTGGTTTTGAAAAAGCAAATTTATTGGCTAACCAAAACCAAGTTACTATTAACTATAGCATAGCCGATGCGTTGGAAATAACTTTTGAACCCGAAAGTTTTGATGCCATTGCAATAATTTATGCTCATTTCCCCGAAAAAGTACGAATACAATTTCATGCCAAAATAATGACTTGGCTTAAACCTGGTGGAAGTATAATTTTGGAAGTATTTAATCCGTTACAACTAAATAATACTTCTGGAGGACCAAAAGATGTTTCAATGCTGTACACAAAAGAAATAATTGAACATGATTTTAAAAAATTAACAACTAAACTGATAAGTTTGGATTCAATTGTTTTAAATGAAGGAAAATACCACCAAGGAAATGCAGAAGTGATAAGATATGTTGGCATAAAATAAAATTTATTTCATTATGTAACAAAAGTAACCAAGCAATGAAAAGCTTATTGCTACATTTGTACTAACAATAAAAACATGAATACTATAAACAAATATAAATTCCATATTTTAGGAATAATAATTGGCGCAATAGCTGGTTATGCATATTATTATTTTGTAGGGTGTGCCAGCGGAACTTGTGCCATTACCTCAAAGCCTTTAAACAGTACTTTATATGGCGCAGTAATGGGCGGATTATTGGCTGATTTATTTAAAAAAGAAAAAACAAAAAGCATTTAAAAAAATTAAGATCATGAAAACAGAAGAAATCATTATTGCCAATCTTAAATGTAATGGTTGCGCAACTACAATTAAAAGAGAATTATTAGGAATAAACGGGGTAAAAACGGTAGCGGTTGACATAGATAAAGATGCCATAGACTTAACCTACGATGATAATGTGGAAAGAAGCACTATAA
>CAIUQQ010000381.1 GCA_903901345.1 uncultured Bacteroidota bacterium
AATAAATATATGATTTTTCAACATGAATATCAAATGCTTCAACTGTTAAAAGTCCGCCAATCATTAATAAAAAAGCCAATGCTAATATTTTCATGGAAGGATTATCATTAATAAAATCACCTACTTTTTGAGCAAAAACCATCATTACAATCATTGAAATAATTACAGCTATAATCATAATTTCAATATGGTCAGAAATGGCAACTGCTGTTAAAATACTGTCAAACGAAAAAACAATATCAATTATTACCACTTGCATTACAACATTCCAAAAAGATTTGTAAGTTTTTGTTGAAATTTCTTCAGGGCTTTTCTCTAACTTCTCATATATTTCAATTCCACTTTTGTATAATAAAAACACACCACCAACAAGTAAAATCATATCTCTCCAACTAAATCCAATTCCGAAAACGGTAATAAAATCATCAATTAAATCATGAACTATTTTATTAATGAAAAACAATAAAATAATACGAATAAATAAAGCTAAAAACAAACCAATTCTTCTACCTTTAAGTTGTTGAATTCTTGGAAGTTTGCTGGTAATTATTGAAATAAATATTATGTTATCAACGCCAAGTACTATTTCTAGAATGGTAAGAGTTAAAAGGCTTAGCCAAGCCTCTGGAGAAGTAAAAAAATCAATCATAGTTTATTATTAAGTGTGTTGTTTTTGATGCGCGAAATTAAGATTTTTTTTGCACAATTTCATTATTTAAATAATCAATAATTTTTGAAATTTCTTTTGGCTCAAACCAATTTAAATCAACCTCTCGTTTAAACCAAGTTACTTGTCGTTTAGCATAGTTTCGTGAATGTTGCTTAATTAGTTCAATGGCTTTTTTCAATGAAATTTCACCATCAAAAAAGCTAAAAATCTCTGAATAACCAACTGTAATTAATGCGTAATTATTTCTAAATTCAATCAATTGTTCACATTCTTTCAGCAATCCATTTTCAATCATAGCATCCACTCTTTTGTTAATTCTATCATATAAAATTTCACGGTCGGTGTTCAAACAAATTTTTATTGTTTCAAAAAATCTTGGTGCTTTTATTTGTGTTGATTTAAAAGTTATATTTTGTTCCTCAATTTCAATAGCTCGCATTAAACGTTGTGGATTTTGAGCATCTATTTTCTCGTATTTTTCCGGATTCAGCGCTTGTAGTTTATTTTGTAAATACCCAATTCCTTTTGTTTCATAATCATTAATAATAGCTTTTCTTAATTCCTCATTTAATGGTGGCATTTCATCCAATCCTTCCCATAATGCTTTAATATACAGTCCGCTTCCACCAACTAAAATAACAATATCTTTTTCTTTAAATAATTCTGATAACAATTTTAAAGCATCTCTTTCAAAATCGCCAGCCGAATATGTTTCACTTACACTTTTGTTATTAATAAAATAATGCTGAACTTCGTTCAATTCTTCTATACTAGGCTTAGCAGTTCCTATGCTAATTTCCTTATAAAACTGCCTTGAATCAGCTGAAAGAATTACCGTTTGATAATATTTGGCTAATTCAATGGCTAAAGCTGTTTTGCCTATTGCAGTTGGGCCAACTATGCTTATTAAATACTTTTTGTTTTGTGAGTTCAAAATGGATAATTCAATTGAAATTTTGGGCAAAATACATTTTATATAATTATAAAATCAATTTGCAATTAACAATTGGAAATAACCAACTCAACAATATAGCAATTCAACTAATAATTAGCTTACCTTTGCGCCTATGCAAAAAAATTTAAATGTAATTCATGAAAAAACATTGGCAAATCTATCGATTACAATGTTTAATGAAATGCAAACAGAGGTAATTGAAAAAGCGGAAACCAGTAAAAATATCATGGTTATTGCCCCAACTGGTTCAGGTAAAACACTGTCTTTTTTAATACCAATTCTTACTAGTTTATCTACAGAGAAAAAAGGTGTACAAGCCTTAATAGTTGCGCCATCACGTGAATTATCATTACAAATAGAACAAGTTTTTAAAGCCATGAAAACTACTTTTAAAGTAAGTTGTTGTTATGGTGGACATTCTTTCAAAATAGAACAAAATAGTTTATCAGAAGTGCCAGCAGTTATTATTGGAACACCTGGACGTTTGGCCGATCACATTGAACGTAAGTCATTTGATCCCACTACTATTGAAACTGTTGTGCTAGATGAGTTTGATAAATCACTTCAAATGGGATTTCATGAGCAATTAAAAGTAATTTTCTTTGCTTTAAATAAAAGCCAAAAACACATTTTAACATCAGCAACAAGATTATTAGAATTGCCAAATTTCTTGCCTTTTTTAAGTGTTGAAACCTTAGATTATCAGCATCAAGAAGTAGAATCGAAGTTAAAACTAAACCTTGTAAAAACTAAAAGCACTGAAAAAGTAGAAACACTGATGCGTTTAATTGCAGGCTTTAACCAAGAAGTTTGTTTGATTTTTTGTAACCACAAAGATGCTGTAAATAGAATTAGTGGCGTTTTAGATAAATATACTTTTGCTCACGGTGTTTTTCATGGCGATTTAGAACAAATAGACCGTGAAAAAAACCTTATAAAATTCAGAGGTGGAGCTTGCAATGTTTTAATAGCAACCGATTTGGCCGCTCGCGGATTAGATATTCCTGAAATAAAACATGTAGTTCATTATCAAATGCCAGTGCATTACGAAGAGTTTGTGCATAGAAACGGACGAACAGCAAGAATGCATGCAAATGGAGAAGCTTATTTGGTTTTGGCTGAAGATGAAACTTTGCCTATTTATATGCATAAAAAAGATTTTAAGGAAATTACTTTACCTGAAAAATTAACATTACCAGCCCCGCCAACATTTGTTTGTTTGTACATAAGTGCTGGTAAAAAAGATAAAATTAGTAAAGGAGATATTGCAGGCTTATTGATGAAAAAAGGTGAGTTAACCGGTGAAGATTTAGGATTAATTACCATTCTTGATCATTCATCATATGTTTCGGTTAACCGAAACAAAATGAAAGTTTTGTTACTAAAATTAAAAAATGAAAAGTTAAAGAAAATAAAAGTAAAAATTGAGGAAGCGAGTTAGTTTCAAAAATTTTTTACACATAAAAAAAGCGTTTAGTTTCAAACTAAACGCTTTTTTTATGTGTTTTAAGCTTATAATTTCACTAATTTCTTAGTAAATTTTTGTTTGTTGTTTATAAAAGTTACAAAATACTGACCTGTGGGAAGCGTAGATATATCTATATCTAACATATCTTTTCTGAAAGTATTATCAATAAATAAAACTTCTGAACCCATAATATCTATTACTTTAATTTGCTCTACTTGGTTTGTGTTTTCTACAATGAAATTTTCTTTTGCAGGATTTGGATATATGAATAAATTAGCATTTGAAAAAGTATTTTTTACAGCAGTAGGATTTGCAACTCTAACAAATAATTTTAACCATTCACTTGAACCTGGTGTTACAATTAATATTTTATATAACCCTCCAATTGAACCCGATTTTATAGTTCCTTCATCTTTTGGAAGATTTAATATTTCATTGTCAAAGTAAATATCACTAATTTTTTTAATAGTAGAACAGTTATTATTTTTCAATAAATGAAAGCTAAAACTATCAGTTTCAGAATTGATATCAATATAAATAATACCGTTTGAAACAGTTGAATTTACTGATTTCCACGAATTGTTTTTTACGGAAAACACTAATTGCGCATCGCAATTTAAAGCAAATGATAATTTACCTGTAAAAACAAAAATGAGTGCAAGAAATAGGTTTTTCATACTGTTATTTGATTTATTCTATATAACAAATGAAGTGAAAAAAATTGAGATAACTAATTATTATGCAATAAATTTCAAGAAAATTTCAAATAAAATTTTATAAATGCAAAAGAAATTGAAAATATTAATCGAATGACTGCGTTGGACGAGCCGATAAATCACGAATAGCTTCGTAGTCAGATTCGCTAATATCATTGAAAAAGTAATTGATTGGATTTACTTTTCTTTCGCCTTTTATTACTTCATAATGTAAGTGAGGTGCTGTGGAAGTTCCTGTGTTTCCTACGTATCCTATTAATTCACCACGTTTTACTTTTTGGCGTTCAAAAACTTCTATACTACTTAAATGTCCATATAAACTTTTATAACCAAACCCATGATTAATGATAATGTGATTTCCATAACCCCTGCCTTCATATTTTGCAAAACTTATTGAGCCATTTCCAGTTGCATAAACTGGAGTTCTAGTTGGAGCTGTAAAATCAATTCCTGAATGTAATTTGGTGGTTTTATAAATTGGATGAATTCTATAGCCAAATCCCGAAGCTATTCGTTTTAAATCTTTGTTTGCTATTGGTTGAATTGCAGGAATTGAAGCTAAAAAATCACTTTTATTATCAGCTAATTTCTTTAATTCATCAAACGATTTAGTTTGAATTGCTACTAAACTAGTAATATTTTCTACTTTCTTACTTAAATCATTTATAACTTCTGCATCATCAAAACCTTCAGCTAATTTGAATTTTTTATCATTAGGATTAAACTTTGGTTTGAAACTAACAGGATCAGCTTCAAAAATACTTCTATAAATTTGCGCATCTCTATCTTGTAACTCCCCAAGCACCATACTAAGCTCTCCAACACGCATTTGAAGTCTGCGTAACTGTTCTTTATATTGTACGTTTTCTCTAATTAATATTTTTTCTTTAGGAGAGTCAATAAAACTATATAGTGCCAAAACCATAATGGCACCTGATACTAACGAGGCTGATAGAAACCCAAAAACGCGCCAAATTACCGTGGTAAAACTGGTGCGAACTTTTTCAAAGTCAAGCTTATTTGGATTATAAAAGTATTTTATCTTTGCCACGCTTTTTTATTATGAATAAAAAATATTATTTTGAAGAATTGTTTCAACTAATAATATTTTGAATAAAGCAAGAGGCGAAAATATTAATTTAAACCAATTTTTTAGCATTACCATTACAAGAATTTTATAACTTACATGACATCAGCAGAAATACGCAAACAATTTTTAGATTTTTTTGAAAGTAAAGGGCATACAATTGTCCAATCGGCACCAATTGTTGTAAAAAACGATCCAACTTTAATGTTTACCAACGCAGGCATGAACCAATTTAAAGATTGGTTTTTGGGAAATGAAATACCAAAATTCAAACGTGCTGTTGATACTCAAAAATGTTTACGTGTAAGCGGAAAACACAATGACTTAGAAGAAGTTGGTGTGGATACTTACCACCATACCATGTTTGAAATGTTGGGAAATTGGAGTTTTGGCGATTATTTTAAAAAGGAAGCCATTGAATGGGCTTGGGAATTATTAGTTGATGTATATAAATTACCTAAAGATAGACTTTACGTTACCGTTTTTGAAGGTGATGCCAAAGATGGTTTGGCTTTTGACCAAGAAGCTTTTGATAATTGGAAATTATACATTGCCGAAGACAGAATTTTAAATGGAAATAAAAAAGATAATTTCTGGGAAATGGGCGATACTGGCCCATGTGGCCCATGTTCTGAAATTCACATTGATTTACGCCCTGATGCTGAACGTGCTTTAATAGATGGAAAAACTTTGGTCAATAACGACCATCCGCAAGTGATAGAAATTTGGAATAATGTGTTCATGGAATTTAACCGAAAAGCAGATGGAACTTTAGAAAATTTACCTGCCCAACATGTAGACACAGGAATGGGTTTTGAGCGATTAGTGCGTGCAATTGAAGGTAAAACAAGTAATTATGATACCGATGTTTTTGTGCCAACCATTCAATTCATTGAAAATTTTTCGAATATAAAATACCAATTTAGCGATAGCAAACAAGACATTGCCATGCGTGTAATGGCTGATCATATTCGTGCCATCAGTTTTGCCATTGCCGATGGGCAATTGCCAAGCAATAATGGTGCAGGATACGTAATTCGTAGAATTTTACGCAGAGCGGTACGTTACCAATATCAGTTTTTGGGAATCAAAGAACCGTTTATGTCTAAATTGACTTTGTTGATTGCTGAAAGTTTTAAAACTGTTTTCCCTGAATTGCATGCGCAAAAAGATTTTGTGAGTAAAGTGATACGTGAAGAAGAAGTTGGTTTTTTAAGAACCATTTCTAATGGAATGGCTATTTTGAATACTAAATTTGATACTGATGAAAAAGTAATTTCTGGAGATTTTGCATTTCAGTTATCAGATACATTTGGTTTCCCATTAGATTTAACTCAATTAATTGCTAGAGAAAATGGATTTACAGTAGATGAATCAGGTTATCAAAAAGCATTAGAAGAACAGAAAGCACGTTCTCGTAAAGCAACTGAGTTAACAACCGATGATTGGGTTTTAATAGGTGAGGAATCACCAACTGTTTTCCTAGGTTACGACCAAACAGAAGCTGAAATTCAAATTATCAAATACCGAAAAGTGAAGGCCAAAGGAAAAGAAAGTTATCAATTGGTTTTTAACCAAACGCCTTTTTATCCTGAAGGTGGTGGGCAAATTGGTGACGCTGGTTTTATTGGGAATATTAACGATAAAATTGAAATAATTGACACCAAAAAAGAAAACAATTTAATCATTCATTTCTGTGAAGAATTACCCGAAAACATTGCGGCTAGCTTCACTGCAACTGTTGATACAAGCAAGCGAAAATTAACAGAAAACAACCATTCAGCTACCCATTTATTACATGCTGCTTTGCGTCAAGTTTTAGGTACACATGTGGCACAAAAAGGTAGTTTGGTAAACAATGAAAATTTACGTTTCGACTTTTCTCATTTCTCGGCCATGACCAAAGAGGAAATAGCAAAAGTGGAGCAAATTGTGAATCAAAAAATACGTGAAAACATAGTTTTAGATGAACGCAGAAGTGTTCCGATTGAAGAAGCAAAAATACTAGGTGCTATGATGCTTTTTGGCGAAAAATATGGCGATTCAGTTCGTGTGATCACTTTTGATGAACAGTACAGTCGTGAACTTTGCGGTGGAACGCATGTAAAAGCTACCGGACAAATTGGTTTGTTTAAAATAGTAAGTGAAGCTGCTGTGGCAGCTGGAGTACGCAGAATTGAAGCCATTACAGCTGATGCTGCTCAAGAATTAGTTGATAGTTGGCAGTTTGCAGTTGAAAGTTTAGAAAAAACATTTAGCTCAAAAGACATTTTAAAATCAGTGAATCAATTAATCAATGAAAAAGCTGATTTATTTAAGAAATTAGAGCTTTTTGAAAATGAAAAAACCATAGCAATTAAAACAAATATTAAATCCGAAATTCGAAATTCGAATGGCGTAAATGTATTGGTTCAACTAATTACCATTTCAAATGCTGAGCAATTGAAAAACTTATCGTTTCAATTAAAAACAGAAGTAGATAATTTATTTTGTGTGTTGGGTTGTGTGTTAAACGAAAAACCAATGTTAAGCGTTATCATTAGCGATAACCTAGTAAAAGAAAAAGGTTTGCACGCTGGAAACATCATCAAAGAATTGGCTAAAGAAATTAAAGGTGGAGGCGGAGGACAACCGTTTTACGCTACTGCTGGCGGAAATGATGTAAACGGATTGCAAGCTGCTATTGAAAAAGCAAAAAGCTTCATTTAGTTAAGTGATTAATTATAATATTGAAAGGCAAGTATTCAAAATACTTGCCTTTTTTATTGATCAATTTTTGCGTTTAAATACAATATTGGAAAAAAAATGGGCAAAAAAAAGACAGATAATAAATTAATAAGAAAAAATTGTTGTTTAATATCAGATAATGATGTAGAAAATACAGATAATATACAATTAACAGATAGGCAAAAACTAAGATTACAAAGTAAGCAAATACCTTCTGATATTATACAACTTAAAAATGAAATAAAAGAAATAAAAGAAAATGTAAGAAAAATTCTTGAATTAATGAATGCTGTTTATGAATTTGAAAATAGTGGTGAATAATTACTCATTAAATTTATAACTCTTTATAATTTATTGCATTTTTTAGAATTTTTTTTGATTGATCAATATACTTTAAATCTGCT
>CAIUQQ010000382.1 GCA_903901345.1 uncultured Bacteroidota bacterium
AATCTAAAGCATTCTTCTCTTAAAAGGTAATATTTACTTCATTTTGGGGTAAGTTTTGGGATTTTACGCTTAAAAGTCCATTTTTCCACCCAGCAAAGGAGCTTTTCCTCCCAGCAAAGGAGCTTTTCCTCCCAGCAAAGGAGCAAATTCCACCAGCATTAGAACAAATTCCACCAGCAAAGGAGCTTTTCCTCCCAGCAAAGGAGCTTTTCCTCCCAGCAAAGGAGCTTTTCCTCCCAGCAAAGGAGCTTTTCCTCCCAGCAAAGGAGCAAATTCCACCAGCAATGGAACAAATTCCACCAGCAATGGAGCAAATTCCACCAGTATTGGAACAGATTCTACCAGCATTGGAGCAGATTCCACCAGCAAAGGAGCAAATTCCACCAGTATTGGAGCAAATTCCACCAGCATTGGAGCAAATTCCACCAGCATTAGAACAAATTCCACCAGCATTAGAGCAGATTCCACCAGCAATGGAGCAGATTCCACCAGCAAAGGAGCAAATTCCACCAGCAAAGGAGCAGATTCCACCAGCATTGGAACAGATTCTACCAGCATTGGAATAAATTCCACCAGCATTGGAACAAATTCCACCAGCATTGGAACTTTTCTCAACCCCAAAATTAGGTTCTTAAACCCAAATTATCATTTAATAACCCCAACCGCTGGGTTTGGAACCCCACCCTCAGGCAAATTTACACATCAAATGGTTCAGAAAAAATAATTTCATACAAGTGCGCTGCAATGGCATAAGCAATCCTATAAATCATTCAATCAAAATAATCATAGTTCAGACAATGAGCGGGAAAATGTGCAAGTATTTGTCATAGTTTGGTGGCTTCACCAATCAAATTGTAGTTGTTGTGGACACCAACCACGTACGAATATTTGACTGTGCTCTAAATGTAAATAAAATGTTTTTAGTTTTAGCATTTAATTATCAAAACTTAATCATTAGCACCTTACATTTGCCTTGCATTTTATTTGCAATAATGGAAAGTCAAATCAAGCAAAAAATTTTATTCGGTGTGTTTATTTTTGTAGCATTGGTTTATGTTATCAGGCTTCTTACACTACAAATATTTGACGATAGTTATGTTCGTTATGCGCAAAATAATGTTTTGCAAGAGCAAACTATATACCCTGCCCGCGGATTATTAATGGATAGAAACAGCGAGTTATTAGTTTATAACGACAATATTTACGACTTATTTGTAATACCAGAACAAGTAAAAAAATTAGATACTGTTTCATTTTGCCAAGTTATTGGCATTACCAAAGAAGAATTTATTGCACGATTTGAAAAAATAAAACGTCAGAAAGGTTATGCCATTTATAGGCCATCGGTTTTTGAAAAGCAATTAACAATTTCCACTTATGCAAAATTCCAAGAAATGCTTTTTGATTTTCAAGGATTTTTTGTGGATGTAAGAACCGATAGAAAATACAAATACAGCAACGCAGCTCATATTATGGGTTATATTGGTGAGGTTACTGAAAAAACCATTGAAGCTTCGAACGGATATTACCGAATGGGTGATTTTATAGGTATTAGTGGTGTAGAAAAAACTTATGAAAAAGAATTAGGCGGAATTAAAGGGGTAAGATATGTATTAGTTGATAGCAAAAGCAGAACACAAGGAAGGTATAAAGCGGGTGAATTTGACACAGCTGCCATTGCTGGAAAAAAAATAAACTTGACTTTAGATTTAAAACTGCAAGAGTTAGGCGAGCAGTTAATGCAAAACAAAATTGGAAGTGTAGTAGCAATAGAACCAAGCACTGGCGAAATATTATCGATGGTAAGTAGTCCTGCTTATGACCCCAATTTATTTGTAGGTCGCGATAGGGGAAACCATTACATGGAATTACTTCGTAACCCTAGTAAACCATTATTTAACCGACCAATTGCAGCTCCTTATCCTCCAGGTTCTATTTTTAAAGTTATTATGAGTTTAATAGGACAGCAAGAAGAAGTACTTTTCCCAAACACGGAGTACTATTGTGGTGGAGGTTTTAATTCTGGCGGATTGCATGTTGGCTGTCACGCTCATGGTTCGCCTTTGCCACTGCAAGGGGCAATAGCAGTAAGTTGTAACGCTTATTTTTGCCATGTGTATAGAACAGTGGTTAACAATCCAAAATATCCAAAAGTAGAAGATGCATATAATAAATTATACGATCATTTGGCAAGCTTTGGAATGGGCCGAAAATTGGGTGTAGATTTATATGGTGAAGGAACAGGATTTGTTCCTAAAGCTACTTATTACGATAAAATTTATGGTCGAAATCATTGGCAAGCCTTAACCACTATTTCATTAGGGATAGGGCAAGGAGAATTAGGAATTACACCATTACAAATGGCCAATGCAACTGCTTTAGTGGCTAACCGTGGGTATTATATAACGCCACATATAGTTAGAAGAATTGAAAGCAAAAAAAATCCAAATCCTGAGTATAATATTAAACATTGGTGTACAGTTGATACCAGTTATTTTCCAGTGGTAATAAATGGAATGGAAGATGTGGTAAACCATGGAACTGCATATATAGCTCGAATTCCGGGAATAGCTATATGCGGAAAAACAGGAACGGCACAAAATCCACACGGAAAAGATCACTCTATATTTTTTGCTTTTGCACCCAAAGACAATCCCAAAATTGCCATAGCAGTAGTAGTTGAAAACGCAGGATTTGGAGCTACTTGGGCTGCGCCAATTGCTAGCTTAATGATAGAACAATATTTAACAAAAAAACACGATACTCGACCAGCTTTAGTAGAACGAATGGTGAAAGGAAATTTAACACATAAACCAATTTTAAATGACTCAACAGCAACCAAAACCAGCACACATTGATTGGATAAGTTTAACCCTTTATGTGGTTTTTGTTTTATCGGGATTGCTATGCATTTATGCTTCTGTTTTTAAAGAAACCAATCCCGATATTTACGATATGGATATGAATTATGGCAAGCAATTGCTATGGATTGTAATCTCTGCATTTATTGCTTTACTAATTTTACTGGTTGATGAAAAACTTTTTTATGCATTTGCCTATGGTTTTTATGGCATCACAATTATTTTACTTTTAGCCACATTTGTAATAGGTGTAGAAATTAAAGGTAGTAGCAGCTGGATTAGAATTGGGGGTTTTCAAATTCAGCCTGCTGAGTTTGCTAAGTTTGGAACAGCATTAGCTTTAGCAAAATTTTTAAGTGGTTACAATATTAGTTTTAAGGATTTGAAAGTAAAATTGATTTGCTATGCAATTATTGCCCTACCAATGGTAATTATTTTACTTCAAAACGAAACTGGTTCAGCATTAGTTTTTGCATCATTTTCGTTGGTATTATACCGTGAAGGATTACCAGGTTGGTTACTTTTAGGTGGAGTTGGTTTAGCTATATTAGCAGTTTTAGCATTACTTTTTCCACCACTTTATATTATTATTACTTTGGTGGTTTTGGCGGCTATTATTCTAGCATTTGTTCGAAGAACAACATTACTTATATTTTTAACAATTGGCGTTGTGGCGCTTTCAAGTATTTATGTAAGTACTGTAAATTATGCTTTTGAAAATGTATTGCAAGCGCATCAAAGAACCAGGATAAATGTATTGCTTGGCAAAGAAGTAGACTTAAAAGGTGCTGGTTATAATGTGCAGCAATCGCTTATTGCAATTGGCTCTGGCGGTGCTTTTGGAAAAGGATATTTAGAAGGAACTCAAAACAAGTTTAGGTTTGTGCCTGAGCAAAGTACCGATTTTATTTTTTGTACTATTGGGGAAGAATTCGGGTTTTTAGGCTCTTTGATTTTCATAATACTTTATATGCTTTTACTATACCGATTATTAGTAATGGCCGAAAGACAACGAAGTAAATTTAACCGTGTTTATGGTTATAGTTTAATAGCTATTTTGTTCTTTCATTTTCTAATAAATATAGGAATGACATTAGGTTTAATGCCTGTAATTGGAATCCCCCTACCCTTTTTTAGTTATGGGGGTTCTGCATTATTAAGTTTTACTATTTTACTATTTATATTTATTCGTTTGGATGCAAATAGGGTAAATGAGTTAAAAAGTTTCGAATAATTTAAGCGTTTTCTAAAGCTTCAATATCAAATTTTTTCATTTTCATAAATGCGGCCATCACTCTTTGTGATTTTTCTGGATTAGACATGAGTTTACTCAAAATAGTTGGCACTATTTGCCATGAAACACCAAATTTATCAGCTAACCAACCGCATTGATTATAAACTCCCCCATTGCCTAATTTATACCAATAATGGTCTATTTCTTCTTGGTTTTCACATTCAATAACATATGAATTTGCAGGTGTTAATTGATAGGTTGGACCACCATTTAAAGCCATAAATTTATTTCCATTCAATTCAAAATTCACCACAATTGGATTTTCTGAAAGAATTTTAGAATTAGGAAATATTTCACAATAAAATGTTGCTGCATCTTTTGCTTTTCCATCAAACCACAGACAAGGATAAATAGGATTTTTCATAAGTAATTTTTAAAAAAACTGATTTGTGTTTTTTATAAATAAAAAAGCCTCGATTTAAATTCAATCAAGGCTTTTTTGTTTATACGGTAGCGTGTGAAATTCGTTCTAACGCTTCTTTGTTTATTATTTTTATTCTTTTTCCTTCAAAGTCAATATACTTATCAGATTTAAACTCTGAAAGCAATCTAATTAAAGTTTCAGTAGCCGTTCCAACTATGTTAGCCAAATCTTCGCGAGGCAAACTAATAGGAATAACTGGCTCCTCTTCTACCGATTTGGTAGCAAAAGTTTGATGTAAATATAAAATGGTTTCAGCAACTCTTTCTCTTACACTTTTTTGAGCTAAACTTTGAACTTTTTCATTGTTTAAACCCATGTCGTGGCAAAGTGCTTTAAACATTTGTTTATTTATTTCGGCATTGCTTTGCAGCAAATCCAAGAATACTTGGCGTGGAATAAAACAAGCAGTAACATCGTCAATACAAGTGGCAGTAGCAGTTAAAGGTTCTTCGGCAATAACGGCACGATAACCTAAAAACTCACCTTCTTTGGCAAAGCGCAGAATTTGCTCTTTTCCAAAATTATTACTACGAGTAATTTTAACAATTCCTTTAGTTATACAATATATTCCAAGTGGCAAATTATCTTCATAGAAAATGGCTTGTCCTTTTTTATAATGTCCACATGACTTACCGGTACTAACAGCATGTACTTCCTCAGGATTACAGAATTTCATAAATGAAATGGCTTTTGAGTCGCACATTTCGCATTCAAGCTTTACTTTTTGCATAGTAAAAAACATTGGGTTAAATGATGTTTCAAATATAGAGAGCTAACGGCTTAACAAAAAATTAAATAGCAAATTATTTTCAGAATTTTGATCCTTTGTTAACTTATTATTATTTATTGAGCATCCAAAGTAAGTCAAAATATTTTGTAAATCAGCTATTAAGTTGTTTTTACCCCAAATATTTTTTGTAAAAAATTGTTCAAAACTTTCTTGTCCATATTTTTCTAAAAGTTTCCGATAATCATTTTCAGTGTAACCTTTATTGTTTTTATAGAACAAATGATACAAATCGTGCATTACATTATCTAAGCTATATTTACCATTTGAGTTCTTAATTATCGTTAAATCGGCAATCATAGCCGCTAACATTCCCTCAATATAAATGCTCACTTTTCGGGCAGAAATTCCGGGCACATAACCATCGAGCCAAGTATCAAAACTTGATTCTGCCACTGAATAATTAATATTTCCAGGATTAGAAATATGACGCAAAAAATCGTCATTCCAACTTTCTACGTATTGTTCCCAGCTCCAAACACCACTTCTTAGTAACATTAAATCGCCATAATAAGTGGTAATTCCTTCATAAATATAGCCTAAAGTGCTGTAATTTTCTTTGGTAAAATCATAAGGCAACATGCTAGCCGGACGAATTCTTTTTACATTCCACATATGAAAAAGTTCGTGGCTGCTGATGGCTAATAATGAATTATAAAAATCGTCACGAAGCATTTCATTCCCTAATCCCATAGCAATAACGGTAGAATCGGCATGTTCTACTCCATGCCTGAAAGCAATGGGTAATATTTGATATAAAAAATGATAATCAGTACAAGGAAATTCTTTAAAAATATCAATTTGTAATGCAGTATAAGCTTTTGTATCCGTTTCTAATTGTGCTAAATCTAATTCATGTTTTCCTTGAAACCAAAAATGTATATTAGAATTATTTACTTTAAATTCATGGTGTTGCAAGGTATTACTTGCAATAAATGGACTATCGGCTAATTGATCAAAATTATTTGCAATTAAAATATTATTTGAACTTGGCAGTTGGCAAGCAATTTTATAATCAGCCGGAATATTTAATTTTACTTCAAATTGCTCTTCCATTTTACCCACTTCATACATAAAACAATGAACAGGATTTACATATAACTGCTCTTCATTTATAAAGCAAGCGCCAGCATCTAATTGGTTTGCATAATATTCGTAGGAAACGGTAATTTCAGCATTATTTTCTGAATTATAAATTAACCAACTGTCTTTTGTTTGCTTTCTAACTTTAAGTTCGGCTCCATTTTTTGCTATTGCTTTAAAGCAACGAATATTTTTGGCAAAGTTTGCTAACTCATATCTACCGGGCCTCCAAGCAGGAAGTTGCAGTAAAATTTCAGTGTTATTAGAAATGATTTTGGCTTCAATTTCAATAAAATTTTCAAAAGCCTTGTTTATTGATACTTGGTATTTCATATTTGTTGCAAAATATGAACATACCAATAATAACCACCATTTTTTCTGTAATAATGTTATTAATTTTTACAGGACTTTCTCTAATAAAAACACAAAACATAACATTGCAACTTGTAAGTGTGGTAGTTAGCGCCTTTTGCATTGGCATAATTACGTGTATTATTATAGTAAATTACGACAATAAATCAGCTTTAATTTGGCCTGGATTATTTGTAATTATGATCATCAATAAAGTGATTGAAATAAATAAAAACCTTCGCTAGTAAATTTTTATAGTAGCTTCACTCAAAAACCAATAATATTGCACCGTGAAAAAATATTTATTAATAGCATTAAGCTTATTAACTTTAAGTAGCATTGCTCAAAGCAGTAAAGATGCTGATTTGTTAATTAGCAAAATTAGCAAACGATACAAAAAATTTAGTTCCATTAAAGCCGATTTTACTTACAGTATAGAAAGTAAAGCCGAAAAAATTAATGAAAAACAAAAAGGTAATATTGTAATAAAAGGCAATAAATTCAGGTTAGATATTGCAGGTCAAACCATTATTTGCGACAATAAAACGCAATGGACTTACAGTAAAGAAATAAATGAAGTAAATGTTCAACATTATAAACCTAAGGAAGGAATTATGAAATTGGACGATATATTTACAATGTATAACAAAGGTTTTGTAAGTAAAATAGGCGAAATAGTGAAAGAAGGTGGCAGAGAATTAACTATTTTAGAACTTGCTCCAAAAGATAAAAAGAAGAACTATTTTAAAATTAAACTTTATATTGAAAAAAACAATCAGCAAATAATTAAAACAGTAATTTTTGATAAAAACGGAAGTGTTCACACTTATACTATTACCAATCAAATACCGAATATTAAATTTGATGATGGCTATTTTACTTTTATAGCTAAAAAATACCCAAATGTTGAAATAAATGACATGAGGTAATACCAATGAAATCAGCTCTAAATTTTTTGATAGTTCTATTAATTCTAACTTTTATAAGTGGAATAGTATGGATTTTTTACTATCCTAATAAATACAAAAATGTAGACGTGGATTCCATCATTGAAGAGAATTTTAAAATTTATCCTAATTTCTATACCTCCCCCGATTCCTTTACCGATACTAATAGTTTAGCTCTTCCAGCCATGAAGTTTTATACGCTTGGAAAGTATCAATTGGCAATGGAAACATTCCAAAAATTTGAACCACAAATAGAAGATGATGGTTATTATAATTTATATTTAGGAATTTGCTATTTTAAAGTTGGGTATACTAATATTGCTATTGGCCATTTATATGAATCTGCTGAATCGTTTAAAATGTTTAATGACAAAACCACCGCACGTTGGTATTTGGCTTTGGCATTGCTAAAAGCAAACAGAATTCCTGAAGCAAAAGTTTTATTTGAGCAATTATTTAATCAAAACACGGAATACAAGAAAAAATCTCAAGATATTTTAAAATTATTGGATGCTAAATTTTGGAAGATTTTTTAGAAAATCTATTTTTACTTTAACCAACAACAAGCTTTAATTTACTGTGTTTTTTTCCGTATAGAAAATA
>CAIUQQ010000383.1 GCA_903901345.1 uncultured Bacteroidota bacterium
TACCTCCGCGTGGCAATACTTCATTTGTATCTATTACCCTGGGAAAAGATTTTGAAAAGCAAGCTTTTTATAATTTAAAAGATAGCCAAATAACATTAGTTGATAATAAATGTTGGGATTTAGCTTTTGAAGCAGCGCCTTTTGGTTCTAAAATTACTTTAAATGGTGGTACAGATATGTATGCTGCTAGAACCAATAGCAAAACTTTTTTCAATACCAATAAACCTGATACATTTAATTATAAATGGGATGCCCCTTGTGGTTGCTTCGATTCATTGGCAATAAATTGTGAGCCTCCTTTCAATAATTATGTTTATATTATAGACAGAGGCTATTTATATACTACAGACAGGTATTTTCAAATTAAATTTTTAGGAGTTTCTAATTATGAATACCATTTTGAGTATGCTAGTTTAAGTAGTCCTAAAGATATTACAGCAATTATTTTACCCAAAAACTTTAATAAACTAAATGTGTATTTTAGCTTTTCAACGCCTAATACTTACTTAGACTTTGAACCTTGTAAAGATAATTGGGATTTTTGTTTTGTAAAATACAGATTTATTTTTTACGAAACTACTCCAATTACAAAATATGTAGTGAGAGGTATTTTTATAAATACATCAAAAATAGTAGTAGCAGTTGATAGTATTCAAAAATTTGAAGCAATTACTCCAACATTTGCTGACGATAAATGTAAGTATTCAGGTTTAAGAGATGCCATGGGCTACGATTGGAAAGTTTATAATTTTACTACAGGTCAATACAACGCTAGAACTTATGTAAATTACATGATAAAGGATAAACACGAAGATGTTACTTATAAACTACGTTTCCTCGATTTTAATGACAATGGTATAAAAGGTACTCCTAAATTTGAATACGTTTTATTGAAATAATACTTCTTATTCTATTGGCAAGCGCTAACGTTTCTAATTCTTTGCCAATTGCCTGTTGCCTCCCGATGCATCGGGAGCTAATTGCAAATTCTCTTAATAATTATCAATAGCATTCCTCACATTTCCGTGCTTTTTAAGCAATTGTTTTGCTTTAGCCTCAGTAATATTTAGTTCATCCATTATCATTTTTGTGCCACGTTCTATTAGTTTATGATTGCTTAACTGCATATCCACCATTTTATTGCCTTTAACTTTTCCTAATTTTATCATAACACTTGTGCTAATCAAATTCAAAACTAGTTTTTGTGCGGTTCCAGCTTTCATTCTTGTACTTCCCGTAACAAACTCTGGCCCAACTATTACTTCTATTGGAAATTGAGCTTCGGCAGCTATTGAACTATTTTTATTACAAACTATACAAGCAGTTTTATTACCATTTTTATTTGCTTTTTGCAATGCCCCCAATACATAAGGAGTAGAACCGCTTGCAGCTATTCCAATAATAAAATCGTTTGGCGTAACTTGATAATTTTCTAAATCTTTCCAACCTTGTTTGGTATCGTCTTCGGCAAATTCTACCGCTTTTCTAATGGCTTGGTCGCCACCTGCAATAATGCCAATTACCAAACCCTGAGGAACTCCAAAAGTAGGCGGGCATTCACTTGCATCTACTATACCTAAGCGGCCACTGGTACCTGCGCCTAGGTAAAATAACCTGCCACCTTTTTGCATTTGAAGATGTACTTCGTTGATTACTTTTTTTATTTTTGGTAACACTTTTTTTATTGCCAACGGAACAGTTTGGTCTTGTTCGTTCATACTTTTCAGTAGTTCGTCAGTGCTCATTTTTTCTAAGTTATGATAAAGTGAGCTTTGTTCCGTAGTTCTTGAATTTTTTATTGCCATAATTTGTAAAAATAAATACTTTCGATAGGTTCAATAGCTTATAATATTGCAAAAGCAGCTTTTATAATTGTATTGATAAATCATTTTTTAAAACAATTAATCGTTACAAATGCTATTATATTTGCGCAGCAATTTAAAAAAATAATACATGAATAACAGTTTTCAAAAATGGCAACCATTTATATACGGAATATTAATAGCATTAGGAATATTAATTGGCTTCATTCTCAGACCATCAGGTGCGGCAAAAATGATTGGCTCGCAAAACAAATTCAATGAATTATTAGGAATTATTCAAAGCGAATATGTAGACACTGTAAATTTAGAGGAAATAGAAACTGAAACTTTCAATGAATTATTGAATAAACTAGATCCACATTCTGTATATATTCCCGCCAAAGATTTACAGGCAGCAAACGAACCCTTAGACGGAAATTTTGAGGGAATAGGAGTGGAGTTTAATATAGTAAACGATACCATTATGGTGGTGTCGGCTATTAGTGGCGGTCCTTCGGCCGATTTAGGAATTCAAAGTGGCGATAGAATAATAAAAGCCGATACAACGAATTTGGCAGGTGTAAAAATTACCAATGAACAAGTAGTAAAAAACCTGAGGGGAAAAAAAGGTAGCAGTGTATTGGTTACCATTTACAGGCCTAGTAACAAACAAAAAATTGAATATAATATTACCCGAAATACCATTCCTATTTATAGCATCGATGCTAGTTTTATGTTAGATAATAAAACTGGTTATTTAAAAATCAGCAGATTTGGAGCTACTACACACCAAGAGTTTTTAGATGCCATTGCAAAGCTAAAAAAAGAAAACATGCAAAGTTTGGTTTTAGATTTAAGAGGCAATCCTGGTGGTTATTTAAAAGCTGCGAATGACATTGTAGATGAATTACTAAGCGATGGAAAGCTAATAGTTTATACGCAAGGACGTGCCAAACCAAAGCAAACTTATTTAACTGAAAAAGAAGGAATTTTTGAAGAAGGAAAGTTAGCAGTATTAATTGATGAAGGCTCTGCTAGTGCTAGCGAAATAGTAAGTGGCGCTATTCAGGATTGGGATCGTGGATTAATTATAGGCCGTAGAAGTTTTGGTAAAGGATTAGTGCAAGAACCTTTTGAATTAAGTGATGGCAGTGCCATTAGGTTAACTATAGCTAGGTATTATACACCTAGTGGACGCTGTATTCAAAAAAAATACAGCGATGGTTACGATAAATATGAAGAAGATTTGATGAACAGATTTGAAAATGGTGAGTTAGAAAATGAACTAAAGAACACCATTAACGATACTACAAAATATTATACTAAAATAAAAAATAGAGTTGTTTACAGTGGTGGCGGAATTTCGCCCGACTTTAAAGTAACTATTGATACTTCGTTTAATACAAAATTTTTAATACACGTAGCAGCAGCCGGCTTGTTAAATAAAGCTGCATACCAATATGTAGATGCCAATAGAACGAATTTGATGAATTATAAATCAGTTGAAAACTTTATTGCCAAGTTTGAAGTGAGTAATGAATTAATAAACCAGTTAATTACAATGGCACAAAACGATAAAATTACACAGCCTACTGATGCAGACATGGCTCGTTCTGGTGCTTTTATAAAGCAACAGTTAAAAGCGCTAATTGCAAGGCAAATTTGGAGAGATGGTGGTTATTTTAAAGTAATTAGTATGAAAGATAAAACCATTCAAAAAGCAATTTTGGAATTAGGTAAATAATTATTACAAATTCTTAAAACCATTCAAAAAGCATCAATATTGATGCTTTTTTGGTTGATATCAACAATGCTATTTTTTATTAAATTTCCATATTAATATTAACCAAGCCATAGCACACCCAATGGCATTAGCCAGCATATCTATATAATCGAAACTACGGTTTGTAAATACAGTGGCTTGAAGTATTTCAATAATAATTCCAAACACTGTTCCTATTAAAAATGCTGGTAAAATTATTTGAAAACTACTTTTATAAGAATAAAGTTTTTTGGTTGCTGTGGCAATTAAAAATATTTCAGTTCCAAATAATAGCATGTGCGCTAATTTATCGATTCCAATTAAGTTACTAAATGAAAATGAAGGAATATTATGTCCGTTAGTTCCGCACAAAAAAGTGGCTATTATGGCCCATAAATAGGCGTATTTGTATATTTTAATATGTTGCAATACCAA
>CAIUQQ010000384.1 GCA_903901345.1 uncultured Bacteroidota bacterium
ACTTTGAAATAATAATTCGTTACATGATTTTATGCAGGCCAATTTGCAATATTTTACAAGCTGTGAAGTAACGGTTTTAAAATTACCTTCCAGAAATTCGTTAAAAGAAACCAAAGTATTCGTAAAATTTAATTGACCTATATCCATTCGCTTTTTTAAAACCATTTTTGTATCTTAACAAGTTTATTCCCCTGTAATATCCTTATTCAATTTATCTATTGGTTGGGAAATATGTTTATCAATAAATTCTTCCATATTCTTCCTATGGTTTTTAAAAAAATCTAACGGACTTGTGTAAAAAAACTTGCTAGCGTCCTTGTTAAATTCATCGTCTTGGTTTTCTTGTTGCTCAGCCCTGATACCTCGGTTTAAATCGGAAGTGCTTATTAAATTACCACTTGAACCTAATTTTTCTTGAATTTCCATTCTTACCTGTTGAGCATAAGTCAATAATTTGTTGAAGTTGTTCATAATTTTCTTAGTTTATATTGTTAATTTTCCCTATTTAAAAATACCCTAAAGTTATAATCAGTTACTGAATTTTCGTGCAAACCAATTTGTAGTTTACTTAATTCTGCTTCCAAGTCATCATCAGGGTTTATTGTTTCATTGTTTGCTTGCAAATACACATCTAAAGTAGCTATAATACCTTCGTTTGGCATTGGGCTTATAGCTAATCCTTTTTGTATATTTACCTCTGTAATTTTACTTCCTAGTTCTTTCCAACAATAACTCTTTATATCTTCTAATGTAACTATTCGGTTTCTGGTGGTTAATGCATACTTATAAGCATCTAATTTTTGTTGTGCATCTAGTTTGTTCCTACCCGAAAAAGTATTGCTTAACAGTAAGATAGAATTTCTGTCTAGTTCAGTTCCTAAATACAACTCCATTTTTGTACCTTGTCTTATATTATTAGCATCGGCACCCAAGGTATTCCAGTATTGTACAAAAATGTTTTCGCCTTCAGTATGTGGAGTTATAAATAAATAAGCAGGGGTGTTTTTTATTTGGTTAATATTCTGCTTTAGTTTTTGTTCAATTAAGGCAATATTTTGGTTTAAATCTTTGATGATTGAAGAAATAAAATCGGCACCAAAAGCTGAAAACGAACTACTTTCATCACGCAATAATTCAATCAAATATTCTAAATACTCTTTTGCGTTTCGGGTATCAAAACGTTCCACTCCACCTTCGCGAATGGTAAAAGTACCTGGTAAATTTTTATTATCAATAGTTCCCTTCGATTGGCTGTATTCATTATTATTTAAACCATAAACATTTTTTATAGCTAAAAAAGGTTCTTCGCTTAATAAAGGAACAATGTTTACTTGGTTTTGAAGTCGGTAACGCACTTCATTCATTTTGCGATTACAGATAGGAAAACAATTGGTTTGAACCGACAAATCGTTTAATAACACATTATCGAAACGAGCACCTAATTCCACTCTGAACCAAAGCACTTTCCCATCTATTTTTCCTAATTCTTTTCTATCAAAATAATTTTCAAAATCTGTTGGCCATTGTTGTTTTAAGTCGGCTAAATTTCCATAAGTATCGTTATAATTATCAATGGTAATAAAGCGATTTTCATAGTATTTATTGGCCTCTAATTCTATTACATTCACCAATTCAAATTCTTCATCTGGATCGGTAAAATGGGTTTTATTATAAAATTGATAAGAAGATCCTTTTTTTGTTTTCAATAATTTATCGCCTAAATACCATTTCGAATCTTCCAATAATTTAAAATATTCATCTTTGTTATTGATATTTTTCCAATCAAAATAAAACGATAAATGATTCAATTCTTCTACCTTATCATTTAATTCCAAACCTATCCAAAGTGTGTTGGGTTTTATGTTTTTATATTGGCTTGTATTAATAAAAAACTCCTTGTTGAGTTGCTCATTTACAAAATACAAATTATCGTTATTGGCTAGGTATTTTACCTTTGAATTGAATAATTTATATATACCAGTAGATGAAAAATAAATATCTAAATTAGAATCTAACGGTCCATTTGGTTTGGAAGCTACCTTTTTTTGATGGTATAATTGAATAGCAGGATTTACAAATAAATTGGCATCTAATGGTTTGGCATGAATAATGGCATGAGCAGGCCTAGGACTTACCATTACGTCTGGCGTTAGCAGTGAAGCTAATTTATCCAATACCTTTACATTTGAATTGGTTATTTCAGTATGAACCTTGTACATTTCAACCGCACAAGCTTCAATTAATAACTTTACAATTGGGTCAAAAGAATCAATATCAGTATCGTTATACTGCCAATAAGATGCAGCATGTTTAAACATTCTGCTCTTAATTATTTCCTTACTTAGCACTTCACTCATACTACTTAATCAATTGATATTGGGCTTAAAAATAAACTTTGATTATAATAAAATTCTTCTCTTGTTTCTGAAACCATTCCATTTACGTTAATATCTAGTTTCTTTTTTACCCTGACTACATTCTTAGAGGTCATTGGTAAAGTTTGTTCACTAATTAACACCTCAACTTTAGTTTGGTACAATCTTTTTTCGTGATTTTTAAGCGATTCTTCTAAAGATTTTGTCACTTTTTCTGTCCACTTATTCTCATTGGTAATTAATTCAAAATCCATGTCCCATAATTCGCAACCATAGGTGTAATCGTATCTGCATTCACCAAGTTTAGTAGTCACTAAAAGATAAATATTTTGAGCTATAGATTCTTTTAACGAACAAGAAGGTAAATCCTTTTTTTCTAAAAGGTCTCCAATATTTAAAGGTATTTTATGATATACTCTCGACATTTTTTTTACTAATTCAGTTTAATTATTCCTGCTTTTACCGAAGCCATTGCGCTGGCAGCAATTTCTACTTTTCCACTTGATTTTATATTCACTTCAGCACTTCCTTCCGCATTTAATTTGGCAGCTTTAATACCAAATTCTTTACTTGCATCAAAGGTTGTTTCTGGCGCCTTAGTTTTCATTGATTTAGAAGCATTAATTGTTAATTCCTCCGCATCAATTTTTATTTTTTTCGATTTGAGTGAAATTTCACTTTTAGCAATGATGGTTATTTTACCATCGTTTTCCATGGTAAGTGTTATTTCATTTGTTTTGTCTTTATTGAAAACTGTAATGGTTTCTTTACCCGGTTCATCATTGAACTGAATCACATTTCCACTTTTAGTTTTTATACCTTTTTTATAATTCTTGGCATCATTCCATTCATGTTTTTGTTTACTATGGTAAAATGCGTTGGTTACATAAGGCAAATTAGGATCATTATTTTCAAAAGAGACAAAAACTTGTTCATCTACTTCAGGAATAAAATAAAATCCTTTTTTGTCACCTGCATAAGGTGTGCTTACTCGAAGCCAAGGTGTTTCTTCCGCATTTGTTTGCCAAGCCAATCTCACTTTTACCCTTCCCATGGCATCTGGATCATTGTTTTTTATAACAGTTCCAATTTGAGGTTCCGATATTGGTGAAACGATATTACCTACTGGTAAAATTTGTAAGCTCGAAGGAATGGCTTCAAAAAAGTTTTGATAATTGCCTATTCCATTTGTTCTATGATTCACTGAAACTACCGTAAATTTTCCAAAATCCTCTTCCGATTCTTTTCCTTCATTCGAACGTTTGGTTAAGGTAACATTTATTATTGCACCAATTTTCAAGTAAGGGGAATCGCACGAACCTGACAATACCACCATATTGGCAGCTTGCTCGGCTTTTTTAAATTTAATATGTTGCTCTAAGTCGTTTTTATTGGCCAATGTAACATTGGCTACACTATTTTTTTCGTTGCTAAATAATTTATCTGATTCAGCGCTGGTTATTTTACCAAAATTATCTAAACCTGATACTTGTACACTTGATGATTTTGATTGATTGATTTGATGTGTTAAATAATCATAACTTGAGTACGAAAACTTTAAAGGTTGCAGTTTAAGTGCTAAATGAATATCAGACACATCTTTTCTGAAATTAATATTGATTGTTTTTTGAGAAGATGGCATCCCAAAAAAAATGTCGCTTCCATCATAAAAAAACCATTCTCCAAATTCTGCAGCCAATCGCTTTAAATAGGTATAATCAGTTTCTTTGTATTGTACATGGTATTTTAAAGTAGAAGAATACTTGGGACTTACTTTCACTCCAGCTAAATTCTGAGGTATGGTACCGGTAATTGTTTTCACAATTTGACCAATGTTTTTTTCAAGAAAAGAAGTACAAGACAATACATTGTCTAAAAGTATGGTTGGTCCATAGCCTCTAAAAACCAATTCAGGAGAAGAAATATCATTTTGTTCCAACGAAACTTCTGTGATAATTCCTTTAAATGTATTCTTGGGTTGTTCATCGGTAGTTTTTCCATCCATAGAAACCATGATACTTTTTCCTATTAAATTTTTGGAGGAATTAAAAATGCTTGAATCAGCATTATCGACCACTTCGGATGGGAATTTTAGCTCAAACGAATGATGCCCACCAATGGATTGATTGATGGTAATAGAAGTGAAAGGACTAATTGCTTTACCTCCTTCAAGTTCAATTTGAATATCTATTTGTTGAGCCATTTTTTATTTTTTTAAATAACAACTTTTCTTCTTTTAAAAGAAGAAAAGTTGTTTGAATTTTTGCTTTCAGATTATTTAAATCTTAAGCTTTGTCAGGCCATTCGTTATTATGGTCTGCAGTACCTATTTTAACTTCCCTTGCTGAAAGCACGAAATTTATAGTCATTGGGTTAGATCCAACTGAATCTAACGACTCTGAATAACTAATGACATACGCGTCTTTAAATTCAATTTTTTTCATGATTTGGTTTTCCTCTTCACGTTCAAAAAAACTTACTGAACCAGAAGTTGGTTTGTGTTTGCTATTCAACATGGCTTCAATAATTTTGGTGTCTTTTGTAGAAGCTACTTCAATTTGAATAGTTCCACCATAAACTCCAGATGAAGGTCTGCCTTTTGCATCCACATCTCTTCTAAATGCATAACTGCAATGCATCACTTGGTACTTTTGACCTGAAAACTCTAATTCTGCTTTAAATGACATAATTTTTGTTGTTTAAATTGTTAATAATGATTTGTTTTTTATTTTTTATTTTTGTTGCTCATAAGCGGTATTCCATGTTTGTTCAGCGCTTTCGCCTTTTTGTCCATCTAATTTTACCATAAAACTCTTAGCGGGGAAATAAGGTGTAATGTGTATGTCTAAATGAATTTTATCTTTAATATTTTCATCTTTTTCTAAACGCATTACTTTAAATGATTCAATTAAATTATCAGGACCTTTAATGGTTTCTAAAAACTTCACAATTTGGTTTCTTAAATCTTGTTCAGTTTTGGACGTCCAATTTTCAAAAGCCCTTCTATTTAAGAAATCAACTAATACTTTAGAAATATAATCAAATACTCGCACTACTGAATAGGTTTGCAAACCCAAATTATCACCGTTGAATAAAGTTTTTGCAGAAAACGCCATCACTTTCCCATACTCATTTACCATAGGTATCAAACCAATTTTATCTAAGTTGGAAATTTCACTTTTCTTCAAATCAAATTTCACAGCATCTACTTCATTCATTCCACCATGTTTTTTTCCAGCGGTAACTTGCGACATTAATGTTGTGTATAATTTTCCAGCTAAAGCTGCTGACGGTGGCACAAATAAATCATCGCCTTCACCAACTTCGTCATATTTACCTCTGCCTACTAACCAATTCCCGGCCATCATCACATTTGATTTTTGCATGTCGGCACTGGTTAAATTAGCGGCTTCAAAACTTTCAATTACATCATCTGCAAAATCCAAGTGTTCAAAATCAGTAACCATCATTACTTTGTTTTCATATGCTATTTTCGCCCATTTATCAACCACTTTATTTGAACCCAAATAACCTGGAATTACCAATAATGAATAGTTGTCTCTCAAATCTAATCTGTCATAATTTGATTTCAATTCTTCGGCTACCGTATCAATAAATCTTGTGTTATCTAAATCAGTCAATTGATCTTTTGATGCGTTAAGAACTGTAAGATTTTTTAATTTATCTGATTCAGTATTTTTATAAAATAAATTCAATGATCTCCATGAAGTTTCTAATTCTTTAGTTTCTTCCAAAGTTTTTTTGATATTTTTTTTATATACTTTGGCAGCTTGAATTGATTTAGCTGTACACGATTCAATCATTTCATCTTGTTTATCGGATGATTGTAATACTTCTATCCAAAGTTTTAGTTTTGACTTTAAATCTTTTCTTTCGTTTTTCTTGTCATTTTCTTTTAAGAAAATATTCTTTCTTGCTTTTCTTTCAGGGTTCATATTTTGAACTCCATCAATGGCAGATTCTAAAAAATCGAACCCACCAAATTTTGCTAATTTTTCACAATTTTCTTCCAATGTTTCAGTTGGAGATTCAAATGTTTCTAATTTATATTCTTTTTGCTCATTCTCTGATGCAGCATTTTCTAATTTTGCCATGGTATTTTGTTGGTTAAAAAGTTTATTTAAAAAATTATTTTTCATCAAGTTCTTGAACAAGTGCCATCAATGCATCTAAAAATGCTTTTTTTGCATCCGGATTATCAATTACTTGTTTCATGATTTTATTGGTATTTAATTGTTTCATGATTTTCTGATATTGTTCCTCTTGGATTTTCAAATCATTCAAAAAATTACTTTGAGTGGTTAAAGACTTTAAATTAAAGTCACCCAAATTTCTAAAATGAAGGTTTTCTTTCACTGAAGAGCCATCTGCGGCTTCAAACTCCATATCTATGTTAGGTTTGAATTCTTCAAAAGCCTCATTCACGGTTTTTAAATCATAAACCATTTGAGGTTTAACAGGAGCATTTGCGGTTAATTGTTGCGCAAATAGTGTGCGGTTCATTGGGATGTCTGCAATAGATTCTGAAGCATCATTTTTTACTTCATTTCCACCAACCCCGTAATTGTACATTGCCATAATTTTTAGTTTTTAATTGTTTAGTTATTTGTTAATTTAGTTATTTTTTAAATTTATATGATGTTCCATGTTAGGTTATTCTCATTATCTAATCCAACATTAATTGTATTTCCTTTTGTTACTTTATTTGAAATAATTAATTTAGAAATTGGTCTTCTCAAATAATTTCTAAGTACTCCATTGATTGGTCTTGCGCCATATTTTGGTGTGAAGCCTAATAGCGCCAAATGTTTTTTAGCTTCTTCGCTTACCTCTAAACTCATACCTTGTTTGTTTAAAGAATCAATTAATGATTTCATTTGAATTTCTAAAATTCGTACCACGCTTGCTTCACTAATAGGTGCAAATGGAACTATTTCAGTTAAACGAGCTAAAAATTCGGGCCTAAAAAATTTAGCCATTACTTCCATCAAATCAGCAGATTTAGGAATTTCGCCTTTGCCAAATTTTTCAATGATACCTTCGCTTCCTATATTAGAAGTAAATAAAATAAGTGCGTTTGAAAAATCACCTTCTTTACCCAATCTATCGTGCATTTGTCCTTCGTCAAGAATTTGTAGAAAAATATCAAAAACAGAAGGATGTGCTTTTTCAATTTCATCAAAAAGTACCACAGCATAAGGCTTTTCTCTGATTTTATTAACTAACATTCCGCCTTCTTCATATCCTACATAACCTGGAGGTGCTCCATAAAGTAAAGCAGCGGAATGTTCTTCTTTAAATTCCGACATATCAAATCTAATCATTGATTTTTCATCATTAAATAAAAAATCTGCAATTGATTTTGCAACTTCAGTTTTACCTGTTCCTGTTGGACCCAACATAAAGAATGAGCCAATTGGTTGACCAGGTTTATTTAATCCTGAACGAGATTCTAAAATTGCTTCAGAAATAGATTTTAAAGCATGGTCTTGACCAATAACTCTTTTCTTTAAATGATCTTCAATATTCAACAATCGCTCTTGTTCCTTGGCTTGTATTTTACCTAAAGGAATACCTGTTTTGTATGCAATTACTGCTGCAATGTCATTTTTATTAACAGACTCTTTTTTTAAAGCTGCTAATTCATCAATTTTTGAAATAACTGATTGCATGTAATCAATCAAAGCATCTTCAGTTTCTAAATCATCAATGTTGGTTTCAATTTCAATTTGACCAACTAAAATTGGACTCAATTTATTTCTAACTGATTGGTTAAACCATTTAATTTCGGAAAATTTATTTACTAATTCATTATTTGACTTGAGTGCTTCAAAATCTAATTTTATCTCTGCAATTGTATTTAAAGTTGTATTCCCTAAAAGCTTAATTGCAGCCATAGATCGATCTAATAGATCGATAGCCGAATCTGGTAATTTTTTTTCTTTCAAATATCTTTTGGATAAACGAACAGCCTCTCCAACTGCATCAATTTCAACTGTTATTCCATGATGTTTTTCGTATTGATTAATTAAAAGCTCCACCATTCGTGTTGCTAAATTAATTTCAGGCTCTTCAATTTTCACTAATTCAAAAAAGCGATTGAATGCTTGATCAGTTTCAATTACCTTCCTATAGTCTTCATTGCTGCTAATTCCAATTAATGTTAAATTTCCTTTGGCAAGTTCTGGCTTAATTATATTAGCTATTCCATTCCCAAATGGACCTTTAGGATCTAAGATTTGATGTATTTCATCAATAAACAATATTGCTTTATCTTTTGATTTAAGTTCTTTTAAAATATTTCCAACACGGTCTTCTAATTCACCTTTATAAGAAGAACCAGCTAATAAAGCACCCATATCTATTTCATAGAGCTCGGTATTAATCAAACTTTCAGGTACTTTATTCTCAATTATTTGTTGGGCCAAACCATTTAATAAAACTGATTTTCCAACTCCTGATTCACCAATAATCATAATATTAGGTTTTGTTCTTCTTCCTAATATTTCAATCATCATTCTAAGCTCCTTTTCTCTACCAATTACGGGATCATATTTTAAGTCTTTGGCTAGTTCCGTTTTATTAATACAAAACTTTAACAAAGCTGTTGCAGCTAGATTACTTTTTTTACCGGTTTCACTCTTTTCTGATCCACCAGAAATAGCACTTTGAACTGATACATCTTGAACATATAAATCAAAAATTTCTTTTTCTTTAATTGGAAATGTTTTAAGTTGTTCTATGTTGAACCCAATATTGGGTTTAACCAAAGCAGTTAAAATACAAATTGGATTTATTTCATCTAAACCAAATTTCAGCCTAATATTATCTGCTTCAGAAAAAACTTGAATGATTTTATCATCCCCTTGAGGATCATCTGAAGTTTTACCTGATTTTGGTAATTCTTCTAAACGCACTTCTGCCCAATCTTTGATGTAAAAATAATCTTTACCCATTGATTCAATAAAGCTTCTTAATCCAACTTCTTTATGCAATAAAGCAAGTAATAGATGAGGACTAGAAAAATTATCTTGAACATATTCCTTTGCTAGCGATTGAGCTATTTGAACAGCATGTTTTGCTGAATCTGTAATTGAAATTCCTTTTATCATAATGGTATATTTATCTGTTATAAATTAAATCTCCTGGGCTTTTTGATAAAATCTTGGTTATGGTTAACCAAGAAACAATTGACGAAATAAATAGTATAAAAAAAATTGTAAAAAAAGTATTGAAGTGAAAAATTTTAAAATATTCAAATCCTATTTCTACACTAAAATATGTTTCAATGATTTTATTTAAACCATAGCCTAAAATTGAGGCTAAAGAGATGGAAGCAAT
>CAIUQQ010000385.1 GCA_903901345.1 uncultured Bacteroidota bacterium
TCAATAGCTAAAATTTAATATATGAAAAAACTTTTTGATACTTTAAAAAACATTTGGAAAATTGATGATTTAAGATATAAACTTCAAATCACATTTTGGTTATTATTAGTATATAGAATCGGTAGCTATGTAACTTTACCTGGCATTGATCCTAATTTACTTGATACTAAACAAGCAGATGGTGGTTTATTTGGTATCATTAATATGTTTGCTGGTGGTGCATTTGGTAGAGCCTCTATTTTTGCTTTAGGTATAATGCCTTATATTAGTGCTTCAATTGTTGTACAATTATTATCATTAGCATTACCATCATTTCAAAGAATGCAAAAAGAAGGAGAAGATGGTAGAAGAAAAATCAATCAAATTACTCGTTATTTAACAATTGCTATTACAGTAGTTCAATCATATGGTTTTATTATTAACTTAAAAAATAATAATCCTTTGGCTATTATTTCTCCTGATGTATTATCAGAATTCATGTTTACTTTCAGTTCTATGATTATTTTAACTGCTAGTACAATGTTTGTAATGTGGTTAGGTGAAAGAATTACTGATAAAGGTATTGGTAATGGAATTTCATTAATAATTATGATTGGTATTATCGCTCGTTTACCAATTGCTTTTTGGGATGAATTTAATTTCAAATTGTCTACTGGTGGTGGTGGTTTAGTTATTTTCGTTATTGAATTAGCTGCTTTATTTGCTGTAATCATGATTACTATATTATTAGTTCAAGGAACAAGAAGAATTCCTGTTCAATATGCTAAAAGAATTGTAGGTAACAGACAATTTGGTGGTGTTAGACAGTATATTCCTTTAAAAATTAATGCTGCAGGTGTTATGCCAATAATCTTTGCACAAGCTTTAATGTTCATACCAGGTTATATTGCTCAATTCATTCCAAATGTTGAAGCTAGTAGTTTTTTATCTTCATTTGCTAATCCATTATCGTTTGCTTATAATATGACTTTTGGTTTATTAATTGTATTATTTACTTATTTTTATACTGCTATTTCTGTAAATGCTAATCAGATTTCTGACGATATGAAAAGAAATAATGGTTTTATACCAGGTGTTAAACCTGGAAAATCAACAGCAGATTTTATTGATAATGTAATGAGTAGAATTACTTTGCCAGGAGCTATATTTTTAGCATTTGTTGCAGTATTACCTTCATTTGCAGGAGCATTTAATATTAATAGTCAATTTGCACAGTTTTATGGTGGAACTTCATTATTAATCTTAGTAGGTGTTGTTTTAGATACTTTACAGCAAATTGAAAGTCATTTATTAATGCGTCAATATGACGGTTTAATGAAAAGCGGTAAAATTAAAGGAAGAAGCGGAAGTAATACAGCAGCTTAATATAGTTGTTGATAAATTGAAATTAAATGTTATTTTCGCAACCCCAATAAAAAATGTCAAAACAATCAGTAATAAAACAAGATGGAATTATTGTCGAAGCATTAAGTAATGCTATGTTTCGAGTTCAACTTGAAAATGGACATCAAATTATAGCACATATTTCAGGTAAAATGAGAATGCATTACATTAAAATTTTACCAGGTGATAAAATTGCTTGTGAAATGAGTCCATACGATTTGACAAAAGGAAGAATTATTTATAGGTACAAATAAAAATTAAATAGAAGAAATGAAAGTTAGAACTTCTGTAAAGAAACGCAGCGAAGATTGTGTAATTGTAAAACGTAAAGGAAGAGTTTACGTTATTAACAAAAAGAACCCAAAGTTTAAACAACGTCAAGGATAATAATATAATATGGCTCGTATATCAGGTATAGATTTACCAAAAAATAAAAGAGGTGAAATAGGTTTAACCTATATTTACGGAATTGGACGTTCAACTGCTACATTAATATTGGAAAGTAATAATATTGATGTAAACAAGAAAGTTAATGAGTGGAGTGATGACGAATTAAGTGCTATTCGTAAACACATCACTGAGTTTGTAACAGTTGAAGGTGAATTAAGATCAGAAAAACAGTTAAATATTAAACGATTGTTGGATATTGGTTGTTATCGTGGTTTGCGTCATCGTAAAGGATTACCAGTTCGTGGTCAAAGAACCAAAACTAATTCTAGAACTAGAAAAGGTAAACGTAGAACTGTTGCTGGTAAAAAGAAAGTTACTAGATAATTAATAGCATAATAAAATATAATGGCTACAAATAATAAAAAAGTTAGTAAGAAAAGAGTTGTTGTAATTGACACACATGGTCAAGCGCATATCAAAGCCTCTTTTAATAATATAATTATCTCTATAACTAATGGTACTGGTCAAGTTGTTTCTTGGGGTTCTGCTGGTAAAATGGGATTTAGAGGTTCTAAGAAAAACACTCCTTACGCTGCTCAAACAGCTGCATCAGAGTGCGCAAAAGTTGCAGTTGATGCTGGAATGAAAAAAATTGATGTTTTCGTTAAAGGACCTGGTAGTGGAAGAGAAAGTGCAATACGTACTTTACAAGCTAGTGGTTTAGAAGTATTATCAATAAGAGATATTACTCCACTTCCTCACAACGGTTGTCGCCCTCCAAAAAGCAGAAGAGTATAATAAATTAAAATAGAAAGATTATAAAATGGCAAGATATATAGGTCCTAAAACCAAAATAGCAAGACGCTTTAAAGATCCGATTTTTGGAAGCGATAAATATTACGAAAAACGTAGTACAATTCCTCCTGGTCAACATGGTAATGCTCGAAGAAGAACTAAACAAACTGAATATGCAATACAATTAGGCGAAAAACAAAAAGTAAAATATACTTATGGTGTTTTAGAACGTCAGTTTTATAAAATATTTGAAGAAGCAGTTCGTATTAAAGGTGTTACAGGCGAAAACTTAATCAAATTCTTAGAAGCACGTTTAGACAATACAGTTTATCGTTTAGGTTTAGCAACTACAAGAGCAGGTGCTCGTCAATTAGTTGGTCATAGACATATTACGGTTAACAGTAAAGTTGTAAATATTTCTTCTTATAAATTAAAACCAGGTGATGTTGTTGGAGTTAGAGAGAAGTCAAAATCTTTAGAAACAATAAATATTAGTTTAACTACTTCAAATGTTAAGCGTTTTAATTGGTTAACTTGGGATAGTTCAACTTTAAGTGGAGTTTTTGTTTCTTTACCTGAACGTGATCAAATACCTGAAAATATAAAAGAACAATTAATTGTAGAGTTGTACTCTAAATAATAAATTTAATAAAGACTATTATAAATGGCAATACTTGCTTTTCAAAAGCCTGACAAGGTTATCATGCATAAAGACACTGACTTCTTTGGTCAGTTTGAATTCCGTCCTCTTGAAAAAGGATACGGGGTTACTATTGGTAACTCTTTAAGAAGAATTTTATTGTCTTCTTTAGAAGGATACGCAATAACTTCAGTTAAAATAACTAGTGTTGATCATGAATTCTCTACTATCAAAGGAGTTATTGAAGATGTAACTGAAATCATTCTAAACTTAAAACAAGTACGTTTTAAACGTACCATGGATGGAGTTGATCATGAGAAAATTTTTATTAATATTAAAGGTCAAGAGCAATTTACTGCTGGTGATATTGCAAAGCATACAAATGCCTATAAAATTCTAAATCCTGATTTAGTAATTTGTAACATGGAAAGTTTTGTTCACTTAGAAGTTGAATTAATAGTTGAAAAAGGTCGTGGATATATGCCAGCTGACGAAAACAGAACTAAAGATTCAATTATTGGTGTTATTCCAATAGATGCTGTTTTTACTCCAATTATTAATGTTAAATTTTCTGTTGAAGATTATCGTGTTGAACAAAAAACTGATTACGAAAAATTAAGTATTGATATTAGTACTGATGGAACTATACATCCTGAAGAAGCTTTAAAAGAAGCTGCTAAAATTCTTATTCAACATTTTATGTTGTTTAGTGATGAATTGATTACTTTAGATACACAAGTAAAAGAAGTTCCTCAAGAAGTGGATGAAAATTTATTACATGTACGTAAAATTTTAAAAACTCCATTATCTGATTTAGATTTATCTGTTCGTGCTTACAACTGTTTGAAAGCTGCCGATATTAAATCATTGTCAGAATTAGTAAGTTTTGATATTGTTGATTTATTGAAATTTAGAAATTTCGGTAAAAAATCTTTATCAGAATTAGAAGAATTAGTTCGCGATAAAGGTTTGACTTTTGGAATGGACGTAGCTAAATTTAAATTAAACGAAGACTAATCGTAGTAATACGATATAAATAAAAATAATAATGAGACACGGAAAAAAACTTAATCATTTAGGTAGAACTGCTCCTCACAGAAAAGCAATGTTAGCTAATATGGCTTCATCATTGATAATGCATAAAAGAATAACTACAACTTTAGCTAAAGCTAAAGCTTTAAGAGTATATGCTGAGCCTTTAATTACTAAATCGAAAGATGACTCTACGCACAGTCGTAGAACTGTTTTTGCATACTTAAAACAAGCAGAAGCTGTTAAAGAATTATTTGGATCAGTAGCTGCTAAAATAGCTGATAGACCAGGTGGGTATTTAAGAATTTTAAAACTAATGAACCGTAAAGGTGATAATGCTGATATGGCAATTATTGAATTAGTTGATTTCAATGAAGCAATGATTTCAATGAAAGATGTTAAAACTGCTGCTAAGAAAACTAGACGTGGTAAAGTTAAAAAAGAAGAAACTACTATTGAAGTTGTTGAAGTAACAGAAGCAACTGAAACAGCAGAATAATCTTTTATAAATATTAAAAACCTGAGTAATTTTACTCAGGTTTTTTTTTGCTATTTTTTATTCTTAAAGTTATCAAATAAGTTTAATTATCAAATAAATTTTATTACACAACTTAAATTTTTTAAAATATGAAAACAATTCAATATTTTACCACATTATTGCTTCTAATTTTTACAACAATTAATATATCAAAGTGCCAAATTATTTTAGAAAATAACATTGGTATTAAACTTAATGTAGCAGAATTTAATCATAAAATTTATACTGATAGTTTTACTCAAATTATTGATGTAAGAACTCCCGAAGAATATTCAGAAGGTTATATTGCTAAGGCAATAAATGTGAATTGGAATGATAACAGTTTTGATGCAGAAGTTTTAAAATTAAATGAATCAAAACCTATTTACGTATATTGTTTAGCCGGTGGAAGAAGTGCAAATGCTGCAGCTAAATTAACGAAATTAGGTTTCACAACTGTTTATGATTTAAAAGGTGGTTTGAATGCTTGGCGCAATGCTAATTTGCCCGTACAAATTCTTGATAATGTTTCAGTGGCTAATATAAAAGGATTAAATTTGCTTGACTTTATTAACATAATTAATCAAAAAGGTTTTGTTTTAGTTGATGTTTATGCTCCTTGGTGTGGACCATGTAAAAAAATGGCTCCGTATTTAGAAGAAATAGCTTTAGAGAGAAAAAACAAATTGACTTTTTTGAAAATAAACAATGATGATAACCAAGAAATTGTTAGATTCCTATTTGTTGATGAATTGCCAACACTAATATTATTTAAAAACGGTAAAAGAGTTTACACCAATATTGGTTTAATTAGCAAAGACGATTTGCTGAAAGTGATAGACGAAAATTTGTAAAATTAATTCCTGAATTTTATTTAACAAAACGATGTTTTGATAAAGTTCGAGCAGCTAAATATCCACTAAACAACATAAGTGCAGCGGCAAGGAAAAATGGTGCACCGGGCAAATAAAACATTGAATTTTTAGCTGTTGCATAAGCAAACAAATTAGTCATAATTAGTGGGCCTATTATAGATGTTAAACTAATTAAACTTGTTAATGCACCTTGTAATTCGCCTTGTTCTGTATCAGGAACTTGGTTTGAAATTAATCCTTGCAAAGCAGGACCTGCTATTCCACCGAGACAATATGGTAATAGAAATACAAACATCATCCAACTTTGCCATGCTATTCCAAATAATATTAATCCAAAAGCATATAAAGCTATTCCTAAATAAATAGATTTATTTACACCTAATTTAGGGTTTATTATTCTGATTAAAAATCCTTGAACTAATGAAACTAGAACACCAACTGCAGCCAATGAATAACCAACCATTTCTGCATCCCAATTGAATTTAAAAATGGTATAATAGCTCCAATTTGATTGTACCGCATGAGATGCAATATAAATTAAAACCAACGATGCCACTAAACCAGAAACCACTGGATATTTTTTTAAATGTTTCAATGATCCAATTGGATTGGCTCGTTTCCATTCAAATTTTCTTTGATTTTCTTTCAATAATGATTCTGGTAAAACAAAATAACCATATAACACATTTATTAAAGTTAATCCAGCTGCAACTAAAAACGGAACACTTGGTCCCCATTTACTACAAACACCACCAATTACAGGGCCTATTATAAATCCTAATCCAAATGCGGCACCTATTAAACCAAAGTTTTGCGCACGTTTTTCGGGTGTACTTATGTCAGCTATATATGCAGTTGCAGTTGTAATACTTGCACCCATAACTCCAGCAAGTAATCGGCCTATAAATAACCAAACAATGGAAGGTGCATATGCATGTAATATGTAATCTAATCCTAAACCTAAAAGGGAAAGTAATAACACTGGCCTTCTTCCAAATCTATCACTTAATCCACCCAAAATTGGCGAAAATATAAACTGCATAATTGCAAAACTGAAAACTAACCATCCACCATAACGCGATGCTTCAGAAATGCTTTCTCCTGTTAAGTTTTCAATTAATTTTGGAACAACTGGAATTATTATTCCAAGTCCAATAACATCTACCAAAATGGTAATAAATATAAATCCTAATGCTGCATTTCTTTTTACTGTCATTCCTTAGTTTTTCAGCTAACGAATGTATGAAATTTATAGATTTTAAAAAATGAAAGACATTTTAGTTCGTAAATTTTAACTTTTTAAATCAATGAAATTTTGTAATAGTTATTAACTTAGGAAATGGAATAGTATGAATATTTGGAAATTGTTTTATTTATTAAATATCAGCTACTTAACAATGTTATTTTTTTTGAATCATTGTTAATTATTTAATTTAGTCAATAGTTTTATTTTTTTAATTATAAATTAAATGTAAAAAATTGAATATTACTTAGCCTAATATCAATAAATTATCAAATATTACTAAATTCGTAAAAGATTTTAAAAGAAATTATCATGAATAAAATTCACACTTTAATTTTAATTGCTGCTTTTGCCGCTTTTGCTTCTTGTATAAGAGATCCTTCAAAAGATGACATATATACAAATAATACTGGTCCATATGAGCCAACTACTATTGTAACATTAACAGATAGCTTTGGTTCAAATGTAATTTTAAGAAAAGAAGCTACAGCAAATATTATTATAGATATTAAAATGAAAGCAGGAGTTACGCTTAAAACTTTAAAAATTGAAAGAAGAATTGACTTAGATGCTCCTGAAGTTGTTTCATTTAATGATAGAGTAGATACGGTAACTAATTTTAAATCTACTTACACACTTACTGATAATATTTCTACACCATTAACAGATGGTTCTATAATTACCTATATGATTACAGTTACTGATTCTAAACTTTTAGTAGCCACAGCCTCTATTTTTTATATTGTTAAAAGAGGTAATTCTGTTTTGATTTCTAATGATATTGAATTGGCAGGCCAACAAAATACTTTATTAGATAAAAACTTTCAAGGATTGGTAAATAATTTTGAATCATATTCTCATGGTGGAACTGGAAATGCTGGTATAAACTCATATTATATTGATTTTGTTTATTATTTTGATCCAATTAATTTGAATGTTTTTGCATCTCCCATTAATGTAATGGTAGAAAATTCTTATTGGGTTTCTGAAATTGCAACTTGGTCTAGGCAAAATGACACTAAATTTAAAATTACTAGTATCAATGCAGTCCAATTTGATTCAATTAAAAGTACGAGTAAGTCAGATGATTCATTTTATAACACAGACTTTTCAACGGGTACTACTGATAAAATTACTAATTTTTTATTAAACGATGTTTATGCATTTAGAAATGTATATGGAAAAGTTGGGTTGCTAAAATTCACTCAAGTAGCTACAGACGATACAGGTTCAATGAAAGTTCAAATCATCTGTCAAAAATAATTTTGAATAATATTATTCAATAAAAAA
>CAIUQQ010000386.1 GCA_903901345.1 uncultured Bacteroidota bacterium
AACATCCACCATTTAATACCAATTTTAATTAAAATTTAGTCCGAAATTTCCTAGTATAATGCCGATGTGATAGCTGTTTGGGCCAATTACATTGGACCATTACAGATATACAATCGGTATAAATGGTTGATTATTTAGAAAATCCACATCCTTCAATTGTTTTCTCGTCCAAATTATTAAGCTATTTTCTTTCTCTCTGATGTTTGATTAATCATCTTTAAAATAAAAAGATGTGTCAATTTTATTTTTTAAATTGAATTCCCAATTTGGGAACATTTTTTTATCTTTATAAAACATTAAACATTGAGGGTGATTGCAAAAAGAACATTAAAAGAATTTTGGTTTAAATATCCCGATTGCGAACAGCAGTTAAAAGCTTGGCATCAGGAAGCAGAAAGAGAATCATGGAGTAATCCGAATATTATAAAATTAAAATTTCCAACATCGAGCATTATATCTGACAATAGAGTAGTCTTCAATATCAAAGGAAATAAATACAGGATTGTTGTAAAAATTAATTATGATTTTCAAATTATTTGGATAAGGTTCATCGGCACACATGAGCAATACGATAAAATTGATGCTAAAACAGTTTAAAGAAAAGGAAATGAAAATTATTAAAACAGAATCAGAATATAAAAAAGCATTAACCAAACTAGAAATGCTTTTTAATGCAAAACCCAATACGCCCAAAGGAGATGAACTCGAGTTGTTGTCGCTATTAATTGAAAAATACGAGCAAGAAAAATACCCAATTGACATGCCGGATCCGATAGAAGCCATTAAATTTAGGATGGAGCAAATGGGCTATACGCAAAACGACTTGGCAAAAATAATTGGCTTGAAAAGCAGAGCCAGTGAAATATTGAATAGAAAACGTCCGCTCACTTTAGAGATGATCAGAAATTTACATGAGAAAATGAATATCCCAACACAGGTTTTGATACAGGCGTATTGAATGTGATTGAAATGGGATATCATCTGTAATTCTAAGTAAAAATTGAAATAGCAAATCTTTTCAGACAAAGTTAATTTAATTGGAAAGCCAACTATTGTTGTAGATTCTTCACTCCAAGATATAACTGTCTAAAGCAATTAACAACTCCGATTTCTTTACTGTCTTAATTAAAATTAGACTTATCGAATATAATAGTAGCTAATGGAATATATTATATTTCGTTTTATAAACCCGTATTAAGTAAACAATATATTTTTGTTGTAATCAATTAATAATAAATAATTAATGAAAAAAATTTACCTATCAATCGCAGCAGTTTTTATTGCGCTGACTTCTTTTAGCCAAGAAAAAGGATTTTCAGATAATAAAAATTTAATCATAGGAACATTGGGTGGTTCTTCTACATTTTCTTCCAAGAGTGATTCAACTGAATTTACATGGAAACAAAAATTCGGATATTTTATAAATAATAATGTTGTTGCAGGTATAGGATTTGAATTTGGATCTTCTGATAAATATACTTTAGATGCATTTGTAAGATACTATTATACTCCTCAAAACAAATTTTCATTTTTTACGGGCGCAGAAGTTAAGTACATAACTTCGAATGTACAGGAAATAAAAATGAGAGGTCTTGGAGTTTCTGTCTATCCAGGTATAAACTACTTTATAACTGATGGGTTAGCAATTGAATCATCAATTGGACTTTTAAATTACTCAACAGAATCTGAAAAAAACAACACATCAAATACTACAAACAAATTCAATCTAGATTTGAAGTTAAAAACCATAAATATTGGTTTGATATGTAGTTTTTAAAAATAGCTTTAAACAATTTAAAAAATAAACAAACTTAATTAGCATCATGAAAAAAGCAATCTTTACATTTTCATTAATATTATTAACTACAATTGCAGGATATTCACAGAAATCAGTCGAGGGCTTCTCTAAAGGGAGTACTTTAGTTTCTGGTCAATTTTCATTTTCATCGGAGTCAAAAGGAAAATCAACAACTACTGCATTTGAATTTTCTCCTTCATTAGGTTATTTTATTTCAAACAATATTGCAATCGGTTTTCAGTTAGGCGTGACAAATAATCAATCTAGTTTTTCTGGAACAAGTTTATCTAAAACAACTGGTTTTACAGGAGGTGTTTATGCTCGCTATTATACAAATCCTACAAATAAATTTTCTGTTTTTGGAAGTGCTGGTTTAAATTTTGGTTCAACCAACAATAAAACTGATTCTCTTAAAACCACTAGTTATTCCTTAGGTTTTGCACCGGGTATTAGCTATTTTTTATCTAACCACTTTGCTATAGAAACTACTATTGGAAGTCTTGGTTTTTCATCAAGTAAGCCAGATTCCGAAGGTGCAGATGCAACAAACTCAATCAACTTTGGATTAAATTTATCAACTGTTTCCTTTGGTTTGATTTACAAGTTTTAATGGGGGGGGTTAATTATATGTGTAATTAGTATTAATGAAAACGCACCAAATTTCTGGTGCGTTTTTTATTAATGTTTAAATATAAAAGTTACTCATTCAGCAACTTATCCAAAACCTTTTTCAAATAGTTTATTTCATCTTTCAAATGAGAAATTTGATCCTCGTATAATTTCTTTTCGTTTTCGGTAAATCCCTTGTTGATGACAAAACCATTTCCGGTTTGGTTGTGCATGACATTGAAAATCATTTGCTCGTTGAATGTCATGATTTCTTCTGGTGACATCCCTAAAACCTGAGCAATTTTAGTGAGTTTTGTATATGATACCTCAGTTTCACCCAGCTCTATTTTAGAATAAGCACTCTGTGTAATTCCCAATTCGCTAGCCAAATGTGACTGTGTAAAATTCTTCAACTCTCTTAGTTTTTTAATTTTCTGCCCGATTTGTAAGGGTTGAAATTCCATTGATTTTTCGTTTGTTTCAAAGATATAGAGAAAA
>CAIUQQ010000387.1 GCA_903901345.1 uncultured Bacteroidota bacterium
AATAAATAATATTATAAATAACAATGCTGCTGGAAGTGCAATTGGCTTACATATTAATGGTGGTACTACTTTTAATATTCATAATAACTTAATAGGAAACATTGGCGCTCCAACCTCAAGTGGAACCAATCAAGCCATTGGGTTAAATATTATTGCCGGAACTACACATAATATTTACTTTAATACTATCAATTTGAATGCAATTAGCACAGGAGCTATTTTTGGCACAAGTGCAATAAGTGTAAATGCTACTCCCACTTCTATTGTTTTAAGAAACAATATTATTACCAACACTTCCACAGCTAATTCTACTGGTTTAACAGTAGCATACAGACGTGCAAGTAATGTGTTAACTAATTACAGCACTTTATCTAACAATAATTTGTTTTATGCAGGTACGCCAAGTGCAACAAATTTAATATTTAATGACGGTACCAATAGCGATCAAACTGTTGCAGCATTCAAAAGTCGTTTAATCACATTTGAACAATCATCATTTGCCGAAAACCCAACTTTTATTAGTACTACAGGTTCTTCTAATGGGTACTTGCATTTAAATATACTTACTCCCACTCAGTGCGAAAGCGGTGGAACAAATATTTCAGGTTTCCCATACGATTATGATTCAATAATTAGACAAGGAAATACTGGTTATACAGGAACAGGTTCTAATCCAGATGTAGGAGCAGATGAAGGAGAGTTTATTGGTATTTTGATGTCGTTAGATTCTAGTAACGTAGACCAAGTTATTGCTGCCGTTCCTTTAAATTCGTCTAACCAACAAGTAGTAGCAGTAAGAGTATATGCTTCTAATAACTTTAATGCACTTAATGTAACTTCTTTAAAATTAAATACTGCGGGTACTACTAACGTAAATGATATTCAAAACGCTAAAGTATTTTATACAGGTTCTAGTCCAGTATTTTCTAGTGCTACGCAATATGGTAGTACTGTAGCTATTCCTAACGGAAACTTTTATGTTACAGGTTCAAGAGCTTTATCGTCTGGTGTAAATTATTTTTGGGTTACTTATGATGTAAAATCTACTGCTACTGCCAATAATTTTATTGATGCAAGAGTTGATAGCATTGTAATTGGCGGTGCTAATTCAGCGCCATTAAATGGAAATCCTACAGGTGCTAGAAAAATATTAGTTTCATTGTCTGGTAACTTTAACGTAGGAGTGGGACAAACTTATGTAACCATTACTTCAGCCATGGACGATATTAAATCATTGGGTGTTTCTGGTCCAGTAGTTTTTACTTTAAAAGATGCTTTATATAACTCAACATCTGGCGAAGTATTTCCAATAGTATTTAATAGTTACTTAGGTTCATCGTTAACTAACACGGTAACTATTCGCCCTGATTTTGGCAATATTTCTCGTGTGGAAAGTTCAAATGCTACTGCTACCTTCGATTTAAATGGTATTTCTAATTTAATTATTGATGGAAGATTAGGAGGAACAGGAACATTTGTTGCTGGTAATAATTTAACCATTGTAAATACCAATGCTGCTGCGCCAGCAATTAGGTTTATTAATGAAGCCTCAGCAAACAAAATTTTATATGCCGATCTTCGTTCTAATAACATAACAGCTCCTGGAACTTTAGGTGCGGGTGTGGTAAATTTTGGAACTACTACTGGTTTAAACGGAAATGATAATAATATTATCCGTTATTGCGATATTCACGAAGATGGTTTAAGTAATCCTACTATTGGAATTTCCTCTATTGGTTCTATTACCAGTGTAGCTACTAATAACGATAACAATATTATTGATAGTTGTAATATTTATAATTACTTTAATCCCACCATTGCAACTGCGGGCATTTATGTAGGTGCTAATAACGGTTCTTGGACTATTAATGCAAATAAATTTTATCAAACAGTAAGTGTTACAACCACCGGAACTCAATCGCACCGAGCTATGTGGATTACACCAAACACTGCATCATTAACTTCGGCAAGTGGATTTATAATTACGAATAATTATATTGGGGGAAATGCTTCAAACGGAACAGGTACTTTTACTATGAATGGTACTTCTGCTTATCAGTATTTAGCTATGGATATTTCAGTAGGAATTGGTACTGCTTCATCTGTTCAAAACAATACAATTACAAACTTTGCAATTACTACTGGTTTTTCGGGAAATTGTATTTATGGAATTAACGTTGCTAATGGAAACGTAAATGTTGGAACTATTTCAGGTAACTTATTTGGATCAACTACTACTAACGGTGCATTTACTTATACTACCACTACTACTAATGGTGGAATTATTCCTTTGCGCTCTGGTGCAGGTGGTACCATTAATTTTTCAAATAATATTGTTTCAGGTGTTGATTTAATAAGTAGTTCTACTACCAGTTTTAATGTATTTAATGGAATAGCGGGTTCTGGTGGGGCTAATATTATTATCAATAACAATACCATTGGAAGTACTACTTTAGTAAATAGTATTAACATGATTTCTACCTCGGCTACTGCCACTGCAGCTTCTACTTTAAGAGGTATAATTTGTAACAGTGTTACCGCTGGTGTGGTGAATACTATTACCAATAATGTAGTTTCAAATTTAAATTCTAATTATGCTGCTACAGGAACTCAAGCTACTAATTTAGTGGGAATTTCAGTTACTACTGGTACTAGTACTGTAACAGGAAATATTATTAGAAACTTAACTTCTGCAACGCAAACTACTGCTGGTGGTAGCACAAGTGCAATTGTAGGAATATCATATACTTCTACTACTGCTCCTACAGTTATTAGTAATAATAAAATTAACAATTTGGTATTAACAGGTGTTTCTACTACTGCCGCTGTTCAATGTGAAGGTTTGTTTTATTCTGGCCCTACTACAGGAACCAATATAATTAGCAAAAATATAATTCACAGTTTATCATTAAATGCTGTAAATTCTACTGTTTACTTAACTGCTATGGATATTGGAGCGGGTTTAGTTACCATTTCAAACAACATGATGAGATTGGGTTTTGACTCTTTAGGAAATAGCATTACTACTCCTTGTTTTATTAGAGGAATTTCAAAAAATGTAGCTATTACCAATGTGTATTTTAACAGCATTTATATTGGAGGAACTGGCGTTGGTGCTAATGCCACTAATACTTTTGCTTTTCAACGTACTGCATCTGCTACTTCTGACGATGTAAGAAATAATATATTTATGAATGATCGTTCCAATGCTTCTTCAGGTGGTAAACATTATCAATGTTTTTTAATTAATAATACTACCATTACTTTAAATAATAATATTTATTATGGTAGTGGAACGGGTGCTGTTTTTGGTACTTTAAATAATGGTACTTCCGATGTTACTACGTATTCTTCAGGATGGACTAGCACTGACGCAAATAGTGCAGCTGCTGATCCTCAATTTGTAAATGCTACCGGAACTGCTGCCTTAGGCGACATACATATTAGTTCTACATCGGCTACACCTATTGAATCTTCAGGTGTTATAATTTCTTCAATTATTGACGATATTGATGGACAAATTAGAAGCAATTTTTCTGCTACCGATATTGGTGCAGATGCTGGTAACTTTAGACCATTAGACATTTTTGCTCCTATGATTGGAACACCAATTGCCTCTAATACTTCTTCAACTGCCGATAGAATTATAAATGTAAATATTACAGATGTAACTGGCGTGCCTACTACTTCTGGTAACGAACCAAAAGTTTACTTTAAAAAATCGTTTGCAGGAACTTATAATTTTACAAGTGCTGTAAGAACAAGTGGCAATGCTCAAAATGGTCAATGGAATTTTACTATTTCTCAATCAGCTATGGGTGGCTTAACTTTAGGCGATTCAGTTTATTTTTATTTAGTAGCTCAAGATTCATCATCTGCTACTAATTTATCGTCATTACCTGCAGGTGCCATTGGTACTAGTGTTAATAGTATTTCTACTCCTCCAAATGCTTTATTCTCTTATAAAATTGTAAATGGTTTTAGCGGAACAATAAATGTTGGTGCTGGTCAAACTTATACTACATTAACCAGTGCAGGTGGTTTGTTTGAAGCCATAAACAATGGTTCTTTAAATGGAAATATAACTGCTGTTGTTACCAGTGATTTATTAGAAGATGGTACAAACGGAATAAATCCTATTAACGAAACTGGTGCTGGTAATTACACTTTTTCAATTGTTCCTGATGGAACAACAGAAAGATTAATTGCAGGTTCTTATACTGCTGGTCTTATCAGGTTTAATGGTGGCGATAGGGTTAAAATTGATGGTCGTTTTGCTGGTAGTGGAAAGTATTTAAGAATTAGAAACAGAACACAATCTGGTCATGCCATTACTTTTTTAAATGATTCAAAACGAGATACAGTTACTTATTGTCATTTAGAAAGTCTCAATAACACTGTTGGAACGGTTACTTTCTCTTTGTCAAACGTTGTGGGTGGTTTTGGTAACGACTCAAATGGAATTACTTATTGTTTAATCAGAGATACCTTAGGTTCTATTACAGGACATAATATTCAAAATACTGGTGTAAGTTCTGCTGGAACTATTGGTTTAGAAAACAGTGAAAATACCATTGCTAATAACGAAATATTTAATTTTGGTTACAATGCCATCAACTTAAATACAAATGGAACAGGTGATAATTGGAAAATTACGAATAATTCTATTTACCAAACTTTACCTAGAGCTAACATATTTACAATTATTATAGCTGCTGCAGGTAATGGTCATAACATAAGTAATAATAGTATTGGTGGTGCCGCTCCCGATAGAAGTGGTGCTGCATTTACTACGACTACTGCTTCTAATCCTGCTATTATTGGTTTAAACTTAACACTTGGAACTAATTCTACTACTACTGTAAATAATAATATATTTTCAAATATTGCCAGCACAAGTGCAGTAAATTTAATTTCTATTTCGGCAGGATCAGTTAATATCAACAATAACACATTTGGTGGTGCTGCGCAACCTTATGATACCATTCAGAATGGATTTGATAATGGTATTATCACTATTTCTGCTGGAACTGTAAATGTAACTAATAATTTAATTGGAAACATTTATTACAATGATAATGCTGGAGATAGAACAAGTGGTATTACTGTTTCGGGTGGAACTGTAAATATTACAGGAAACACCATTAGAGACATTCGCTCTAATTCTACAGGAACTGCATTTACTTATTTAGTTACTGGAATTCAAATTAGTGGTGGTACAAATCATAACATTGAAAATAATACCATTTATAATATAGTAAATACAAATACAGGTGCTTCTGCATATACTGCAGTTGGAATTACTTTATCAAGTGCAACCACTCCAATTATTCAACGAAATAGAGTTTATAATATTTGGGGAAATAGCACTGGAACTGGTGCTAATTCTAATCAAGTTTATGGTATATATAATGCCAATACTTTAAATTCTATTGTTAGAAATAACCAAATTAGTATTGGTAACAATACCATTGGTGAAACTAGGGTTTATGGAATTCAAGACGTAGCGGGAAGTGGTACAAATAGTTACTATAACAATTCAATTTTTATAAATGGAACTACCATTGGTGGTTCTAATAACTCATATTGTTTACAAAGAACTGGTTTGGTAAATATTAATAGTTTCAATAATATTTTCTTTAACAAACGTACTTCTTCTGGAGCAGGCGCTAATTATACTACCGGCTCCAGTTCTTTAACAGGTATTTCGCCTGTTTCTACCAACTATAATCTTTATGTAATTAATGATTCTACAAAAATAGCTGAATCTCCAACTGGTTTTGCCAACAGTATTTCAGTGTTTAATTCTTTATATACGGGTGCAAATACTTATTCGTCTAATTGGTATGAATTTGCCGCTGCCATTGCTCCGCAAACTTTATTTACCGATACTTTAGTTGGTAATTTAGGCGTGGTTACTACCAATGCTAATTGTTGGTATGCTAATGGAAAAGGTTTAGCTTTAACTGCAGTAACTAATGATTATAACAATGCTTTGCGTTCTATTGCCATTGCTACTGGTGCTACCGATTTGGGAGCCGTTGAATTTAATACTTCTATCCCGCCAATAATGGCTACTGCAAGTGCAATTCCAGCTGCTAATACAACTACTAATTATACTTTTGCTAACCGCCAAGTGGCTAGTATTAATTGGGGAGGTACCGGAACTGTTCCAAGTGCAGTGAATGTTTTGTTTTATTCAGGAACAAATGCTCCAAATTTATTAGCAGGAAAAACACAGTACAATGCTTATTATAACATTACTGCTACTGGCGGAACTGCTTATAATTATGGCGTTTCATTATTAGCAGATTCCGCTCAGTTTGGAAATGTTTCAGGAGTAAATAACACCAAAATTGCTCGTTATACTGGATCAAATTGGAACTTAATTACGACTTCAAATGGGAACGGAATAACAGGAAATATGCAAACTACTGCAAATACTCAAAGCGTGTTTGGTGTATTTACCGGAACTGATAATTCATCAAATCCTCTTCCTGTAATATTAACTTCGTTAGTAGCAAATAAAATTGCCAATGATGTAAATGTTTCATGGAATACCGCTACAGAAATTAACAACAAAGGTTTTGAAGTGGAAAGAGCTATTGACGGTAAAACGTTTGAGTATATTGGTTTGGTAAAAGGTGCGGGAAATAGTAATAAATCTCAAAACTATCAATTTGTAGATGCAAATGCATTTAAACTTTTCAATACTTCAGTTTTATATTACAGACTAAAACAAGTTGATTTTGATGGTAATTTCTTTTATTCAACTATTGTAAGTGTAAATAATAACGATGCTTTTGCAAATGGAGTTTCAGTTTATCCAAATCCATTTACCAATGAATTCAATATTTCAATTATTGCTGAAAACAACAATGTTGCTAATATTGAAACCATGGATATTCAAGGTAAATTAGTTGCTACTAAATTAGTTTCAACTGTTAAAGGATTGAATATAGTTTCAATGAATGAAAACAGCAACTTACACGCTGGAATTTACTTTGTTCGTGTTACTATAAATGGTGAAATAAAAACAATGAAATTGGTAAAAAACTAATCATTTGAAATTATAACCAACACAGCTTTTTTACTGAAAATAAATGCTGTAATTAATTGCTTCATTCCATAGTTTGGAATGAAGCAATTTTTGTTTGAGTAAATGCCTAACGGCACATTATGATTGGAATATTTAAATTTATTTAAAACATCAAAGGATGAAAATCAAATCCTTTATCAGTGTTATATTCCAAGGTTGGAAAAGGTATTTTTATAAAACCTACGGTTTGCAATAGCGTATTTAACCAAATCTTTTTTGTTTTTATACGGTGTAAATCCAAGTCTAAACTTAAATAAAACTGGCGAGAACGGCTAAAACTTTGATTCAAATTCCCGCTTTTATCAGCTTCCGCACTTATCATTCCATCTGCACCATATCCCACAGCCACGTTTAACCATTTTGGAAACTGTGGATGGCTTTTCATAAATGAACCAACATTTAACGATAGCCAATAAGTTTGTGCGTTATAATCTTTTAGCAATTGCTCTTGAAAGTTTTTGCCTAATATATCTGGTCTGTATTTAGCGTATGGCGATGGTGTCATAGAAAACTTTAGCATTATTCGTTGTTCTTTCCATGCTAGTTCCTGAGCTACAAGAAAAACATAACCAGCGGTATTTGCAATTACATCGCCAGGTGATGCGCCCCAACCATGTGAAAAGCCGTCTAATATTTCAACTGAAGTAAGGAATATAAAACCGGTGGATCCACCTAATAACATTGATTTTTTGCTAGTATATCCGCAGCTTTTCAATATTTTTATTTGCATATATCCTAAATAATAAGCAGATCCAAAATGACCAATTTTATCCATTTGATTCCACTCGGCATCATCATCAAAAAAATGAAATGCTTCTCTTTCATAATTAGCATACCATAATTGGTTTAAGCCTATCATAGTTGCGGAATATGCAACTAATTCAGCTGCTAAAATAGTTTTAAACTTCTTTTTATTAATAGGATTAGCAGTAGAATCTGTTGTTTGTGAAAATGCACTTTGAGGAAAAAGTATAAAAGTGAGCAACAAAATGAATAGCGTATTTTTTAAAAAAAGCATTTGCGGTTTGAACTTCATTTTGTGTTATTTTTTTTTCAAATGTAAAAACATTTTTCAAAAAAGGGAATCATGAAATTGTTAAAATTTACTTTTGGCACAAATATTGAAAAGTGAAATTTGTCGAATAAATATAAAAACCTTTTTTATTCGTAATAAGTTTTATTAATTGCACACTAAATTTTAAAAAAAAATCATGAAAAAACTAGTTTATGTATTTGCAGCGTTCTTAGTAATAGCAGCAGTATCTTGTAAATCGAAAAAAGGAACTTTAACTACTAAAGACAAAGATTCAGGTATGGAAGTATTGAACTTACCTTGCGATGAATTTAGAACTTCAACCGAACAAGCATTTAGATCTACTCAATCACAAAAAAGCTCTGACTTATCTCTTTCAAGAGAAAAAGCTTTAGTTGTTGCAAAGCAAAGATTAGCAGGTTTAATTCAAACTAAAATTACTTCTGTAACTGATAGATATGTAGACGAATATCAAACAAATGCTGGTTTGGAAATGAAAGGTAAATTTAACAATTTAACCCGTGAAATTATTAGCCAACAATTAAACGATGTGAAAATTCTTTGTGAAAAAACGGTGAAAGAAAAAGATGGTTCTTATACTTCTTATGTAGCAGTAGAAATGAACAAAGACGCATTGAAAGTAGCTATGGAAAACAAACTTTCAGACAAAGCTAAAGTAGCAGTTGACTACGATAAAATGAAGTTTGAACAAATTTATAACGAGGAAATGAAAAAATTAGACCAGAATAAATAGTCTAATTATATTATTAATAAAAATGCGATTGTGTAAACAGTCGCTTTTTTTATGCAATAAATCTTTATTATTGCTCAATTATTATGGCAGGAAATTCGTTTGGAAATATTTTTAAAATAAGTACTTTTGGCGAAAGTCATGGCAATGCTCTAGGCGTTGTTATTGATGGAATGCTGCCAAATATTTTGTTTGATTTTGATTTGGTTCAAAGTGATTTAAATAGGCGCAAGCCAGGCCAATCGAAAATTACTACAGAAAGAAATGAAGACGAAAGTTTTGAGGTGTTAAGTGGAATTTTTGAAGGAAAAACAACAGGTGCACCAATTACATTAATTGTTAAAAATAAAAACCAAAATTCTGCAGATTATAATCATTTGGAAAATGTATTTCGTCCTTCTCATGCCGATTACACCTTCGAACAAAAATACGGAATAAGAGATTATAGAGGTGGTGGACGCCAATCGGCCCGCGAAACAGTGGCAAGGGTTTTAGCTGGTTCGGTTGCTAAAATGGTTTTGAATAATATTGGGATTTCTATCCATGCTTTTGTTTCTCAAATTCATACCATCAAATTAGAAAATGCCATTGAAAATATTGATTTTTCTGAAATTGAAAACAATATCGTTCGTTGTCCAGATGCTGAAATAGCTAACAAAATGATAGCATTGATTGAACAAGTAAAAGCTGAAGGTGATTCAGTTGGAGGTATTATTACTTGTGTTTGTAAAGGCGTTCCGGTTGGTTTGGGCGAGCCTGTTTTTAATAAATTACATGCTGAATTAGGAAAGTCTATTTTAAGTATCAATGCTTGTAAAGGCTTTGAAATTGGTAGTGGTTTTGATTGTGTAACCATGAAAGGAAGTGAACATAATGATGCGTTTGAAATCAATAAAAGCCAACAGATTGTAACACAAACCAATCATAGCGGTGGAATTCAAGGGGGAATTAGTAATGGAATGGACATAGTTTTTAAAGCTGCTTTTAAACCTGTTTCTACCATCAAACAAAACCAAAACACAGTAACTACTTCGTTCGAAAACATTGAATTTAAAGCCGAAGGTCGCCACGATCCTTGCGTGGTTCCAAGAGCTGTTCCAATTGTAGAGGCCATGGCCGCCATTGTTCTGGTTGATTATTATTTATTGAACAAAGTTTATTGCTAAATTCAAAATTCAAAATTCGAAAATGTATTCCGAACAATCTCATAGGCCTCAACTTAATTTATGGTTTTTCTTTTAAACAGTTATATATATTAAAGTTCCGGAGGAACGAAATATTTATAGCAACGGGTTTTAACCCGTTGAAAAAATGAACCTAGACTTTTATACGAAACCTCCTATGTTTCTCTTTTTTTTTTTCTAAAGATGACGCCTATGCGAACAATCTGAACGAAAATCGAAACCATTCATTACTACTTCAACACTTTGTAACTTTGTAACTTTGCAACATAAACACTTATCAACTTTAACACTTATTTTATTTTAC
>CAIUQQ010000388.1 GCA_903901345.1 uncultured Bacteroidota bacterium
CTAGCTGTGGTTGTTAAATTTAATAATCTCACTATTAATTAATTTCATTGATAGTTATCAATTAATAAAAAGATTTTTAGAAGTATTTGACACCATTCCTATATTGCAGCACAATTTACACCAAAAAAACAAAGAAATATACCAATGAAGCATTTGAAAATTAAAGCATCTTTTGTACTAATGATAGCTATGATACTTTTTAGTAGCTTATCAGTTTTTGCGCAGGATATGACTCCCGATGCCGCGGAAGCAGCAAAATCGACAGCAAGTAACATAAACTGGTTAATAGCCGGAATTGCCATATTATTGGTATTTATTATTGGAATGATATTCGATATATTATCGAAAGTAGGCGATGTACAAAAGAAACAAGTAATTAATTGGGGGAAAATAAATGCTTATTTAGCATTGGTTTTTTTAGTAGTTGGTTTATCTGCTTTTGCTTGGGAAATGTTAGTTCATGGTAAACTAACAGTATTTACTTTGCCAAGTGCTTCAGCTCATGCTGATGAATATGATAACATGTTTATGATTACCTTGTGGTTAACAGGAATTGTATTTGTAATTACTCATATTCTTTTGTTTTGGTATACTTATAAATACAAAGAAGACAAAAAACGTAAAGCGTTATTTTATCCTGACAACCATAAATTAGAATTGCTATGGACAATTGTTCCTGCTTTTGTTTTAACAATATTAGTTGTTAGAGGTTTAATTGTTTGGAGCGATATGACTACGAGTAAGGATAAAGATGCCATGAATATTGAAGTATTTGGTTATCAATTTGCTTGGAATGCTCGTTACAGTGGTGCTGATAACAAATTAGGAAAATACGACTTCCGTCAAATGGGAATTGTAAATGCTTTAGGTGTTGATAGCACAAAAGAATTTGCTGGTGATGACGTTATTACAACAGAATTACATGTTCCAGTTAACAAAGCTATTTACTTACATTTTAGATCTAAAGATGTAATACATTCAGCATATTTACCTCATTTTAGAGTTCAAATGAATGTAGTTCCAGGTTTACCAACTAAGTTTGACTTTACTCCTACTTTAACTACGAATGAAATGCGTGTAAAATTAGAAAATCCAAATTTTGATTATGTACTATTATGTAATAAAATTTGTGGAAGCGCACATTATAGAATGAAAATGAAAGTAATAGTAGATACCCAAGCTGATTTTGATAAATGGATAAAAGAACAACCTGCATTAACTGCTAAAGGAACCGAAACTAATTCATTACATTCATTTATAAGCAAAGAAAACCCAATCGCTTCTAACTAATTAATCCTTCACAAAGAATAACATAAAAGACATATATGAGCGCAGCAGCAATACATAGCGATGACCAACATCACGGAGATCATGGTCATCACAAAGAAACATTTATTTCAAAGTACATTTTTAGTATGGACCATAAAATGATTTCAAAACAGTTTTTAGTAACTGGAATCATCATGGGTACAATTGGCATGTTAATGTCATTAATATTTCGTTTACAATTAGCTTATCCTGAAACTTCGTTTCCTATTTTTGAAACAATTTTAGGCGAATGGGGAAAAGGCGGTAAAATTGATCCAAACTTTTATTTGGCATTAATTACAATACATGGTACTATCATGGTATTTTTTGTATTAACAGCAGGATTAAGTGGTACTTTTAGTAACTTACTAATTCCTTTGCAATTAGGTGCAAGAGATATGGCTTCACCATTTTTAAATATGTTATCGTATTGGTTTTTCTTTACTTCTTCGGTAGTAATGCTAAGCTCATTATTTGTTCAAGGTGGACCTGCATCTGCAGGTTGGACAGTTTATCCACCATTATCTGCTTTGCCAAAGGCAATACCAGGTTCTGGAACTGGAATGACATTATGGTTAGTTTCAATGATATTGTTTATTGTTTCTTCATTACTAGGTAGTATTAATTACGTAGCAACTGTAATTAACATGCGTACCAAAGGAATGAAAATGACTAGAATGCCATTAACTATTTGGGCATTTTTATTCACTGCTATTTTAGGAATTTTATCATTCCCTGTTTTATTCGGTGGTTCATTATTATTAGTATTTGATAGAAGTTTTGGAACTTCATTTTATTTAAATGAAATTCCTGCAGACTTAGCTGGAGGAATTGAAAGAGTTGGTGGTTCACCAATTTTATTCCAACATTTATTTTGGTTCTTAGGTCATCCTGAAGTATATATTATTTTATTACCTGCATTAGGACTAACATCTGAGGTAATTGCTACCAATGCGCGCAAACCTATTTTTGGTTACCGTGCCATGATTGGTTCTATTATGGCAATTGCTTTACTATCATTTATAGTTTGGGGACATCACATGTTTATTACAGGTATGAATCCATTCTTAGGTTCTGTATTTATGCTAGGAACTTTAATTATTGCTGTTCCTTCGGCTGTAAAAACATTTAATTATCTAGGAACATTATGGAAAGGTAATTTGCGTTTAAATCCTCAAATGATGTTTGCCATTGGTTTAGTTTCATTCTTTATTTCTGGTGGATTAACAGGTATTTTCTTAGGGAATGCGGCATTAGATATCAACTTACATGATACTTATTTTGTAGTTGCACATTTCCATTTAGTAATGGGTAGCGCTGCAATATTTGGTATGATTTGCGGTATTTATCATTGGTTCCCTAAAATGTTTGGAAGAATGATGAACGAAAGTTTAGGTCATATCCATTTTTGGTTAACTATTGCTTCAGCTTATTGTGTATTTTTTCCAATGCACTTTATGGGCTTAGCAGGTGTTCCTCGTAGATATTATGCATTTACTGCTTACGATCAATTCAACGTATTTGTTGACATGAATAAGTTCATTACTTATGCAGCATTTGTAGGTGGAATTGCTCAATTTATTTTCTTATTTAACTTTTTCTACAGTATGTTTAAAGGTAAAAAAGCAGTTCAAAATCCTTGGGAAAGTAATACAATGGAATGGACTACTCCTGTTGAACATTTACATGGTAACTGGCCTGGAGATATTCCTCACGTTTACCGTTGGCCTTATGATTATAGCGTACCAGGACACGATAAGGATTTTATTCCTCAAATAACTCCTGACTACGGCCAAACGGATCCTTTAAGCGAAGCAAAAGTTGTTCCTGCTGAAGACCGTAAAAAAATTCCAACATTAGAAAAAGAAGAAGCAGTATTGTTTTCTTTAGCTAAACGTTGGTTAGGTTTTGCTTAAGCAATAAAAAAAATTAATTGTATGATTTTAGATGATTATCGGAAATCATACAATTACTAAATAAAAAAGAATGAAGAAAAATCATTCAAAAAAATGTTTAAAAATAATTACGAAATACGATTTAGACGCTTTGGTATAGCAACCATTATAGCGGTGTTCTTTTTAATATTTGTAGGAGGTTTAGTACGAAGCACTGGAAGTGGAATGGGTTGCCCCGATTGGCCAAAGTGTTTTGGACAAATTATTCCACCAACTAATTTATCGGAATTGCCAGTTGATTATAAAACTCAATTTGCAGTTCAAGGTAAACAAATAGCCGATTTTGATCCAATAAAAACTTGGATAGAATATATTAATAGGTTAATTGGTGTGGTAATAGGATTTCTTATTTTACTAACTGTAGTTTTTGCTTTCCCTTATTTAAAAGCAAATCCTAAAATATTTTGGCTAAGTTTTATAGCTTTTATATTGGTTGGTATTCAAGGTTGGATTGGAGCTAAAGTGGTTTCATCGGACTTAGCAACATGGATGGTTACAATACACATGGTAATTGCCTTAATAATTGTAGCTATACTAATATACACTGTTACTTCATCGCAACAGTTTAATATAGTTCAGTTCAAAGAAAATAGTTCTTTAAAAATGTTAATTATTGTGGCTTTAATTATTAGTTTAATACAAATAATTAGTGGTACACAAGTAAGAGAAAAAGTAGATCATGTGGCAAATGTGATTGGTGAACCTTATCGTTCGCAATGGCCAAAGTTTTTTATGGATGAATTTATATTCAAACTTCATAGAACTTGGTCTGTTTTAAGTTTAAGTATTTCAATGTTATTGCTTTTAAAATACAGGAATTTATTTGAAAGAAATTCGTTGATTTACAAATGTGGTTTGGGAGTAATTTTACTGTTATGTTCTCAGGCTTTAAGTGGAAGTATTTTGGTAAATATGGGTTTTCCAAAACAAGTAACTTCTATTCATTTAACAGTAGGAAGCATCATTGCAGGATTGCAAATTTTTGCAGCCATTTTAATATTTAATAAAACAATCCTGATAAATCGGGAAAATAATTGATAATAAAAGACAAATTGAGTAATTTAGAACAAAATATAACAATTGAAAACACTGGTTTTTGGAAACAAAAAATAAGTGACTACATGCAACTAATAAAAGTTAGGTTGAGTAGTTTGGTGGTTTTCAGTTCGGTAATAACTTATTTAACAGCGGCACAAGGAAGAGTAAATTGGTTTGAGGTTTTTATTTTAGCAACTGCAGGTTTATTAGTTACTGGTTCGGCAAACGGAATCAATCAAATTATAGAAAAAGATTACGATAAATTAATGACTAGAACTGCCAATAGACCAGTTTCTACTGGTAGAATGAGCGTTACTGAAGCCGGAATAAGTTCATTCCTAATGGGGTTAATAGGTGTATTTTTAATAGGCTTTTATTTAAACCAATTAAGTGGATTATTAGCTTTGGTTTCATTATTAAGTTACGCTTTTTTATATACACCATTAAAAAGAGTAACACCTATTTCAGTATTTGTTGGCGCATTTCCAGGAGCTTTACCTACTATGTTAGGTTGGGTAGCATACACCGGTAAAATTGATATTGCGGCTATTGTATTATTCACCGTTCAATTTGTTTGGCAGTTTCCACATTTTTGGAGCATTGCTTGGATTTTAGAGGACGATTACAAAAGAGCAGGATTTAAAATGTTACCTTTTAATCCAGGAAGAACTAGAAAAACTGCTTTCCAATGTTTATTATTTTCATTGATATTGATTCCTATTGGAATTTTACCAACTGTATTTAATATTTCGGGAGTGGTAGCAGCCGTGGTGGCTGTATTTAGTGCATTATACTTTAGTTTTTATGCTTATAAATTATATAAAAGCTGCGAATTAGCAGATGCAAAGAAACTAATGATGGCAGCAATCATTTATCTTCCTATTGTTCAACTTTTTTACTTGATAGATAAAATTTAAAATGATTCAATCAATTGACAAAAAAATAATAGACGAACGTGAGCCAGGAGTAGAACCTAAAACTTTTGTTTTATGGTTACTAATTGTTAGTAGCATTATGCTATTTGCAGCTTTTACGAGCGGATATATTGTAAGGCGAGGAGAAGGAGAATGGGTGGTATTTAATTTACCAACCATGTTTATGTTAAACACTGGTGTTATTGTATTAAGTAGTATTTTTATGCAATGGGCTTATTTATCAGCAAAAAAAGATGAATTAAATAAAACTAAAGTATGTCTAACAGTTGCTTTAGCATTAGGAATTTTATTCATTATAATGCAATATTGGGGTTGGAGTCAAATGGTTTATAATTCAATCTATTTTGGATTTGCAAACCCAAGTGGTTCTTTTGTGTATGCTATTACTGGTGTTCACGTATTACATGTAATTATTGGAATATTTTATTTACTAACTATTCTAATACAAACAATTAGAGTTAAAGTTCACAAAAAAGCAATCAGAGGCATTGCAATGTGCAATACTTATTGGCATTTTGTAGGAATTCTTTGGATTTACCTTTACCTATTTTTACTTTTAAACAGATAACAAAAATTATAAACTAAAATACAAAATAAATAATAAAACAATGTCAAATACAGCTACTTTAACTACCGACAGTAAACAAACATGGGGTGGAGGAAAATCACCATTAAGTATAAGTTATGGTAAATTGATGATGTGGATTTTTCTACTTTCAGATGCATTTACTTTTTCTTCATTACTTGTTGCCTATGGTTTTGTAAGATTTACTTTTACAACTTCATTGCCCAACACCATTGTAAAACCTTTTTCTCATCTTTCGCATACTTTTACCGAAGAAATGCAAAAGGCTGGTATGTTCGTTACCGAACGTTGGCCTTCACCTGAGTTAGTATTTAATCATTTTCCACTTTTACATGGCTTACACTTACCATTAATGTTTGTGAGTTTAATGACTTTCATTCTAATTGGTAGTTCTGTTACTATGGTTTTAGCTGTTGAAGCAGGACATAGAATGGCAAAAAAAGAAGTGGAGAAATATATGATTTTGACCATTATTGGTGGTGCTGCTTTTTTAGGATGCCAAGCTTGGGAGTGGACAAACTTAATCACTGAAGGTGCAAGTTTGCAAAGCAATCCTTTTGGACCAACTGCTTTTGCTGCTTTATTCTTTATTGTTACTGGTTTTCACGGAACTCACGTTTTATCTGGAGTAATTTTAAATATCATTATTTACATTAACGTAGTAAACGATACTTACGAAAAAAGAGGTCATTATGAAATGATAGAAAAAGTAGGTTTATATTGGCATTTTGTTGATTTAGTTTGGGTGTTTGTATTTACATTCTTCTACTTAATATAATTATCAATTCTAATAAATCAGTATAATTTATTCACATAAAAAAATTAAAAAAAAAAACATGGATCACATAGAACATTTAGAACATACAGAGTCACCTGCTAACATGAAAAAGCAAATTTGGAATACATTTTATGTATTACTAGTTTTAACTGTAGTAGATATTGCTTTATATTTTGCTTTGCTTTCCTCTCATTCTATTTATAAAAATATATTATTTATA
>CAIUQQ010000389.1 GCA_903901345.1 uncultured Bacteroidota bacterium
AAATTCGTTTTGCCCATTGCCCATTGCCCATTGCCCATTGCCCATTGCCCATTGCCTTCAATTCGCACTTTTGTCACTTCGCATTCCGCATTTCGTTCACTTCGCATTTTCTTTAAACTAATAAATAAAATAAATCGTTAATCAAAAATGGATTTAAAAAACAAGAAGGAAACAATTTGGCTTTTTTGCTGCGCAATATTTTGTATAAGTTTATCGTTTTACAGAATTTATTACACTCAAAAAAACTTCTTCTTATTTTTAAATTGGAATTTGTTATTGGCTGTTGTTCCTTATGTGCTAAGCAGCGTTTTAATTAGTAATAACTACCTAAGAAATAGCAAAATTGCTTTTGTAATTGTTTTAGCTGTCTGGATTTTATTTTTCCCAAATTCACCATACATTTTCACCGATTTGTTTCATATAAAAATTAGGAAAATAATACCCATTTGGTACGATTTAGTTTTGATACTATCTTTTGCATTTACAGGCATAATGTTTGGGTTTAAAAGCTTAGCTCACCTTATTCAAATTTCTGATGCATTTATTTCAAAAAAAGTTCAAAATACTGCAATAATTTTCTTGTTTTTCCTAAGTAGTTATGGAATTTATTTAGGAAGATTTTTACGATGGAATAGTTGGGATTTGTTAAATGAACCTACCAAATTATTAGGCGATGTTGGTGAACATTTAAGTAATCCGTCCGAAAATGTTTCTGTTTGGGGTATGACACTCATTATGGGTTTATTTCTAAACATGTTTTATTGGAGTTTTCGTATTTTGAAATAGGTTGAATTGTTGATTAGGTTGATTGGTTGATTCTTTGTGTTTCGATAAGCTACTATTGACGTTTTTAAGCTAACAATTAGTTATTAGTAAAATAAAAAACCACATAGATACATAGATTCCAAAGTTTATATGCTATGTTTTCTATGTTTCTATGTGGTTCAAATTTTTTTTTTTAACAAGGACACATAGCATTGCTCGTCATTTTATATTGATTTTTTTGAAATAAATTATCTTTCATCATATATAGTTGATTTCGAAAATAGTTATTTTTTTTATTTTCATTCACTTCGCTCACGCCATGAGTGATTGTCACTTCGCACTTCGAATTTATTTAACTTCGCACTTTTTTATAATCGGTGATATTTTATTGTAGTTAGTTATTATGTTTGCGCAGCAATAAATTGAACAAATGAATAAAATATTTTTGATACTAAAGCGTGAATTTATAACAAGGGTTAAAAAGAAGTCCTTTTTAATTATGACTATTGTTTCGCCTTTATTGATTGTATTGTTTTACGGAATTACCATTTATTTTACCATTAACGGACCTGGAAATGAAAATATAAAAACAGTTTTTGTAAATGATAATAGCGGCTTGATAACTGATAAATTAAATAACAATAAAATATTTAATTTTAAGTATGGATCAATTGGAAATTATACATCAACTGAATTCTTGAAAACAAATCCTGATTATTATGCATTGCTGCAAATTCCTGATTCATTTGGATTAAATAATACCAATGGAATAAAGCTGTTAGCCACTGAACAGCCTAGTGTTTCGCAAATTGATTATATAGAAAATGAAATAGAAAAATATGTAAAAAATGAGCAATTGGCTAGTTATAAAATTGACCAAAGTATCATTGATAAAATAAATGAAACGAATGTAAAATTGAATACTATAAAAATTAATTTTGAAAACCAAGAAGAAGAAAAAAGTAATTCTGGAGCCGCCACTGCATTAGGAATGGGTGGTGCATTTCTCATTTATTTATTCATATTTTTATATGGTGTAATGGTAATGAAAGGCATTATTGAAGAAAAAACCAATCGCATTGTTGAAATTATAATTTCATCGGTGAAACCATTTCAATTAATGATGGGAAAAATACTCGGAATTGCAAGTGTTGGTTTGTTACAATTTGTAATTTGGGTAGCACTTATTTTATTGGCAATGCCAATAGTAAGTTCATTTTTAATTGGTGACCATGTGAAAGAATTAGCAAATGTTTCCTCACAATTGCCAAATTCAATGCCAGCAACAGCCATCAGTGGAAATTCGTTTTTAGATGGATTGTTGTCTTTTAATTATCCATATTTAATTGGCGTGTTTTTGTTTTATTTTATTACAGGTTATTTGTTTTATGGTGCATTATTTGCTGCCATTGGAAGTGCAGTTGATAACGAAACCGACACGCAACAATTTATGTTACCTGTAACTATGCCATTAGTTTTTTCAATTGCTTTAGCACAAGGTTTAGTGTTAAATGCTCCAAACGGAGCCGCAGCATTTTGGCTTTCCATTATACCGTTCACTTCTCCTGTTGTTATGATGATTCGGTTGCCTTTTGGAGTGCCTACTTGGGAACTATTATTATCTATGTCGTTAATGATTTGCGGCTTCATGTTTTCCGTTTGGTTAGCATCTAGAATTTACAGAATTGGTATTTTAACTTTTGGTAAAAAACCTACTTACAAAGAAATTTGGAAGTGGATAAAAATGAGTAATTAATACATGAGCATTACTCATCCGCTGCGCATTAGCTGTTATCGGAATTTTATATTAACACGATTTTTTTTAACGTTCGCCTATCAAATAATTGCGGTTGTTATAGGCTGGCATATTTATAAATTAACCAACGATGTATTGGCTTTGGGTTTAATTGGGTTAGCTGAAGCTGTTCCTGCCATTAGTATTGCCTTATTTGCTGGGCATGTAGCGGATAAACATAACCGAAAAAAAATCATGCAATTTAGCATGTTAACCATGTTGCTTGGCGCAATAGGTTTATTGGTTGTTACAAGCGTTTCATTTCCCAAAATTTTGCAAGTAAATGCCATTTATGGTTTAATCATGTTAATTGGTTTGGGAAGGGGTTTTTATGCGCCTGCTGGGCAAGCCATTTTAACTCAATTAGTAAGTAAAGAACAATTAGTAAAAGGCAGTACTTTTTATAGCACTACTTGGCAAATTGCTTCTATTGCTGGTCCGGCAAGTGCTGGTTTTTTGTATAATTATTATGGAATTACCAATAGTTTTATTGTAATTATTGGATTGTTTTCTATTGCATTTACTTTTTTAAGTTTAATAAAAGTAAAAAAACATGTTGTGTCCATGAACCACGATTCTATTTGGCTAAACTTAGCAGAAGGAATAAAATATGTTTTGAACCATAAAATAATTTTAGGCGCGCTTTCACTCGATTTATTTTCAGTTTTGTTTGGTGGCGCTGTGGCTTTGTTACCAGCCTTTGCCCATGAAATTTTAAATGTTGGGCCGCAAGGATTAGGCTATTTGCGAGCAGCACCATCATTAGGAGCTAGTTTAACAATGATTGCTTTTTCGTTTTATGGAAGTTTCAAAAATCCTGGACAAACTTTGATAATTGTGGTAGCTGCATTTGGAATTTGCATGATTGGATTTGGTTTAAGTACTAACTTTTATTTAAGTATAATTTTACTTTTTTTTAGTGGCGCTTTCGATAGCATAAGTGTAATTATTCGTGGCGCAATTATGCAAATATTTGTACCTGATAATATGCGTGGAAGAGTTTCATCTATCAATACTATTTTTATTGGAAGTTCCAACGAAATTGGTGCATTTGAAAGTGGAGTAGCAGCAAGGTTTTTAGGATTAGCACCTTCTGTAGTTTTTGGTGGAACAGCTACTTTAATTGTGGTGCTTACTGCCCAATGGAAAGCCAAAGCATTGAAAGTAATGAAGTTTTAATTTGTCCATTGTAACCAATTTGTCATGCCTATTTCCTAATTTTATAACTAATAATTATAAAACTATAACAAATAAATTCTTGAATTATTACTAATTTGTATTGTTAAAAAGTACTCCACTTTTTATAATTAAAAACAATGCTATGAAAATAAAAAAGAATGTAGCCATTAGCGAATCAGGATTTATTTTTAATCCAACCACTGGTGATTCGTTTAGCACTAATCCCATTGGTTTAGAAATAATCAGAATGCTTAAAGAGGAAAAAAGCAAAGATGAAATCCGAAAATCTATTTTAAGTAAATATATTACCGATGATTCAACTTTTGAAAAGGATTATTACGATTTTGTAATGATGCTACAAACTAATCAAGTAGCTGACGATAGCGAATAATTTTTTGAACCTAAAGAATAATTTTTATGAAACAAAAAATAACGGTTGCAGTATCAGGATTAAACAATATTGATAGTCCCGGGCCTGGAATTCCTGTAATTAGAGCGTTAAAAGAAAGTAAGGATTTTGATGTTAGAATTATTGGTTTAAGTTATGAAACTTTAGAACCAGGATTATACATGCACGATTTGGTAGATAAGTCATACCAAATACCCTTACCAGGTGCAGGAATTGATTCATTATTAGAACGTATTTATTACATTCATAATCAAGAAAAATTGGATGTAATTATTCCTAATTTTGATGCAGAATTAGCAAATTTTATGAAAATTGAACCTTTGCTAAAATCTGATTTAGGAATTAGTATGTTTTTACCAACTCAAGAGCAATTTGACGAAAGACATAAAGCAAATTTATATGAGTTTGGAGATAAGCATGGTGTAGATGTTCCTTATAGTAAAATGATGTTTAGCACTTCTGAAATTCCTAGTATTTCCAAAGAGTTTTCTTATCCAATGGTAGTAAAAGGAAAGTTTTACGATGCTTATATTGCATATAATGCAGAACAAGTAGCCAATTTTTTTAATAAAATAAGTGCTAAATGGGGCTTGCCAATTATTATTCAAGAGTATGTTTTTGGAAGTGAAGTAAATGTTACTGCATTAGGAGATGGCAAAGGAAATGCAATTAGTGCTGTGCCAATGCGAAAACTTTTTATTACTGATAAAGGCAAAGCTTGGGCTGGTATTTCATTAGACGATGAAGAGTTAGTAAATATTGCAAATAGGGTTATTTCTTCATCGAAATGGCGTGGTGGAATGGAACTAGAATTTATCAAAACTGCCGAAAATAAATACTATTTATTGGAAATAAATCCGCGTTTTCCTGCATGGGTTTATTTAGCAGCTGGCTGCGGTCAAAACCAACCAGAAGCATTAGTGAAACTAGCATTAGGCCAAAATGTTGAACCATATAAAGCATATGATATTGGTAAAATGTTTATTCGATATTCGTTCGATATGATTGTAGATTTAAAAGAATTTGAACAAATTTCGACAATAGGAGAGCTTTAAAAAAAGCTGCTAGCTTCTGGCCTCTAGCAAATGTAATAAAAATTTTTATAATAAAAATTAGCGGGCTGCCAGTTGCAAGAAGCAAGTGGCCAGCTTCAAAAAATAAAGCACATGGAAAAAATTAGATATGAAAGACCAGTAATTAAAAAATTAAATACTGGCGTAATGAATAAGTACGGAACTCGTACTGAATATGCTCCTGTTACCAATATTGATGGTGCAAGAGTAAAGGATTTAATAGCTGAATTTGGTTCACCATTATTTGTTATGAGTGAGCAAACTATTAGAAAAACATACAAAGATGCGGTGCGTGCATTTACCACTCGTTATCCAAAAGTTCAGTTTGCGTGGAGTTATAAAACGCATTATAATAATGCCATTTGTAGTGTTTTTCATCAAGAAGGGAGTTGGTCGGAAGTAGTTTCAGGTTTTGAATATAACAAAGCATTATTGAACGGAGTTCCGGGAAATAAAATTATTTTCAATGGTCCTGATAAAACCGATGACGATTTGATTTTAGCCATCAATAATGAGTCAATGATTCACATTGATCATTTAGATGAATTATATAGAATTATTGAGCTAACAGATGAATTAAAAAAACGTCCAAAAGTAGCTATTCGTGTAAACATGGATACGGGCGTTTACCCAATGTGGGATCGATTTGGTTTTAACTATGAAAGCGGACAAGCTTGGGATGCAATTAACAAAATTATTTTAACCAATAAAATGGATTTAATTGGTTTGCATTCGCATATTGGTACATTTATGTTAACGCCTAGTGCTTATGCTGTGGCAGCAACTAAATTATCGGATTTGGCTTTTCATATAAAATCTAAGTTTGGAAAAAATATTACTTATATTGATATGGGTGGAGGTTTTGCTTCTCGCAATACTTTAAAAGGTTCGTATTTAATGGGGGCTGATTCTGTTCCAACTTTTGATGATTATGCTGAAGCAATTTGTTCCGCTTTATTAAACTCAGAATATAGCAAAGAGGATTTACCATTATTAATTTTAGAAAGTGGTCGTTCATTGGTTGATGAAGCTGGCTTTTTACTTGGAACAGTTTTGGCAAACAAACGTTTAAGTGACGGCCGAAAAGCTACTATCATGGATTTTGGTGTCAATATTTTATTCACTTCTTTTTGGTACGAACATAAAATTTCGCCAGCGCAAGAATTCAGTCATTACACCGAAGATTCAGTAATTTATGGTCCATTATGTATGAATATTGATGTAATTAGGGAGAATATTACTTTGCCACCAATGAAAAAAGGTGACAATGTAGTAGTTCATACCGTGGGTGCTTATAACATGACACAATGGATGCAGTTTATAGCTATGAGACCCAATATTGTTATGATTGACATGGACGGAAAACCTCATTTAATTCGTAAAAAAGAAACTCTGGAATACATGAATAGTTTAGAAATTACTCCAGAATATTTAAAAGGTTTTAAACTATAATTAGTCTGTTTAAAACATTAAATAAATTATAAAAATGCTGTTGAACTTTTTATTAAGTTCGACATCTTTTTTATATTTGATAAAAACAAAAAAATTGATAAAAATAAACTTTAAATACAATATTAAACTTCACTGGAATGGCTTAATTAATAGTTATTCTCAGTTGTTTTTGGCTGATAGTTATTGGCTTGCAGCTTTTGTTTTTATTGCTTCATTTATTGATGTTTATGTAGGTTTGTATGGATTACTTTCAGTAATTTTAACTAATATTTTTGCTCAAATTTTAAATTATAATCAAGCATATATTTCCAAAGGATATTATGGATTTAACAGTTTATTGGTAGGTTTATTTATTGGTTATACTTTTCAGCCAAGTTGGCAATTGTTTTTATTGGTAGGCTTTATTAGCTTTATTACCTTTGTGTTAACCATTGTTATTGCTGGCTTACAAGCCAATAAAAAATTACCTTATTTAAGTTTACCTTTTTTGTTTGCTGTTTGGTTAATTCAATTAGCAACTCCTCATTTTGCTACTTTAATTAATAACGATAGAGGTATTTTTGTTTATAATGAAATGCTTAAATTGGGTGGTTCTGATATGGTAAAAGCATATCATTTTTACGATAATATAGAGCTTCCACATTTGATAGATGTATATTTAAAATCGTTAGGTGCCATCATTTTCCAATACAATATTATTGCTGGAACATTAATAGTAATTGGTTTATTAATATTTTCTCGCATTTCATTTTTATTGTCTATTGTTGGTTTTTTAAGTGGATATTATTTCTTTACATTACTGCAAGGCGATGTTAATTTATTGAATTATACTTTTATTGGTTTTAACTTTATTTTGGCTGCTATTGCAATTGGAGGATATTTTTTATTAGCTAATTCCTACTCATTTTTATTTGTAATTATTGCAGCACCAATTATATCAATTATTATAGCTGCTTCTGCCTCAGTATTTGGTTTGTTAGGGCTTTCAGTATTGTCATTGCCCTTTAATATAATGGTAATTTTGGTTCTTTATTTTTTATATTATAGAGTAAAAGCCGATAAGTTAAAATTAACGCAAGTTCAATTGTTTTCTCCTGAAAAAAATCTGTACAGATTTCTGAATGAAAAGGAAAGATTTAACGATGAAGTTTATTTTAAAATAGGACTTCCTTTTTATGGTGAATGGCAAATTTCGCAAGGGCAAAATGGTAGCATTACACATAAAAATGAATACCAATATGCTTGGGATTTTGTAATAAAAGACGATGAACTAAAAACATTTCGTTTGCCTGGAATTAATTTAGAAGATTATTACTGTTATGCACTTCCAGTTTTAGCGCCTGCCGATGGTTATGTAGTTGATATTATTGACGGAATTGATGATAACTTAATTGGCGATGTAAACTTGCAACAAAACTGGGGAAATACCATTATTATTAAACATGCCGAACAGTTGTATTCTAAAATTAGCCACATTAAAAAGGATAGTTTTAAAGTAGCTGTGAACGAATATGTTCATAAAGGTCAAATGCTTGCTAACAATGGAAGTTCGGGACGTTCACCTGAACCACATATTCATTTTCAATTGCAAAGAACAGCTGTTTTAGCAGCTTCCACTATTCAATATCCTTTAAGTAATTACATTACCAAAATAGATGGAAAGTATGTTTTTAAAACAAGTGGAATTCCTAATGAAAACGATATTGTGGCCAATGCTGCAATCAATAATTTATTGAAAAATGCATTTAATTTAGTTCCTGGAAAAAAAATAAATTGGATTACCGAAATAAATGGCAAAAACAGTATTGTAAAATGGGAAATTTTTACTGATATCAATAACCATTCTTACATTTATTGTCATGAAACTAAGTCGTTGGCATGGTTTGTAAACGATGGTACGAAGTTTTATTTTACCACATTTGAAGGAAATAAAAATAGTTTGCTTTATTATTTCTATTGCAGTGTTCATAAAGTACTGTTCAGTTATTACCAAGATATGGTAATAGAAGATTCATTGCCAATTTACGATGTTTTTAAACCAATAAGTCGTGTTTTTAATGACTTTCTATTGCCATTTGTCAACACTTTAAAAGCGCAGTATTTATTAAACTATGTGTCAATTGACGATTATTTGTATACACGAAATATATTATTAAGTAGCCAAGTTAATCTCCAATCTGTTTTTTCGTTGAACAAATCTATCAAAGCAAATTTTACTTTAAGTGAAGGAAATATTCAATCATTTGTGGTATTAATTAATAACAAAACTATAAAGGCTACATGCGAAATTTTATAATCATATTGTCAATAATATTTGTTTCTAAGGCGCAAGCACAATCATTTTTGAATGCAAATTACTTAAACGAAAATGTGAAACCAACAGATGTATTTAGGATAGGTAAAACCAATTTGTTTAACCAAATTTATTTTGAATCAGGTGTTAAATTTAGTACAAAATCTGATTTAATTGGTAACTTAAGTAATAGTCAAATTGGGTTACAACACCAATTGAATAATAAATTACAATTATTTCACGCATATAATTATTTAAGTCAAAATGTGTGGTGGGGAACCATTACACAACAAAGTTATTATGCTAATTTTGAATACAAACAAAACAGTAATTTGAAGTTTAATATTGCAGGTTCTTTATTGCATAGCAATACATTAATTTATTCTACACCTCAAGATTCGGGCAGTATTGTAAAAAGTAACAATCCATTTATATCATTAAGTTCCACCATCAAACTTAACAAATTTTATGTAAAACCATTTTTTGGATTCAGTCAATTAAATAACTTAACTGATCGACACAATCAGTTTCAAACTGGTGGTGAGTTATTATTTGACGTAAATGACAACGAAGGATTGGTGTTTGGTTTAGGTGTATTTCATTTTAGTAATAATATGAACTTTAGTACCTTAATAAAACCTTCTATTTCTTATATCATCAATGATGAATTAACAATAGCGGCTGATTATTTTTATGCGCATGCAAAAAACTTTAGCGACCAAGATGGCTACATTATTTATAATTCAACCGATAAAACATATGATAGAACAAATATTACTTTAAAATACGAATTTGCTAATAATTTATTTTTATATACCATCTATCAATTTGAACGTAAACAAGATTACTCAACTAATTTAGATTACAGTTTCAACTCCATTTTTTTAGGAATTAAATACAATCAATAAAAAATAATCAAATAAAAACACAAACATGAAAAAATCAATCTTCATTCTATTATTAAGTTTTACTATCAACTTATCTCATGCGCAAGATGATAAAATTAGAAATGCTTTTGCTGCAAGCATAGGCTTAGAATCTAAAAGTAATTACGCGCAAGCTATCAGTAAAATAATGGAAGTTTATATTCCCACTTCATATGAAATGAACCTGCGTTTAGGTTGGTTAAATTACTGTGCTGGACAACAAAAAGAATCAAAACAATATTACAACATGGCAATGAATATTATGCCGTTTTCAATAGAAGCAAAGTTTGGTGCTATATACCCAATGACTGTTTTGAACGAATGGGATAATATTGCTTTGCAATATCAAAATATTTTAAAAATAGATCCCAATAATAGTTATGCTTTATATGCTTTAGGAATGGTTTATTATAATGGAAAACTATACGAAAAAGCCAATAAATGCTTTACTTTATTGGTTAATCTTTATCCTTTTTCATACGATGGTTTGCACATGCTAGCTTGGACTAGCTACCGGTTGGCAAAATACAAAGAAGCAAAACAACTTTTTAATAAAGTATTGCTTTTAGCTCCAAACGATCCTTCTTCTCTTGAAGGATTAGCTTTGATTAAATAAATATTATTTCAACTTTGTCAGAGTTTTTAACTTTGACAAAGTTTTTTTTGAACTTTCAATCAATTGGTAAGTTCATTTTTTTAAGTAATAAAGGTATAAAATATTGAATGTAATTTTACTGAAAATGATGTTTCAGTAATAATATTTCATTCCCCATTTTTACGTTTTTTAATTCCTAAATCACTGATTAATGAATTTCATTTTGCAGAATAATGACCTAAATGTTTTTTTGTTAAATAAAACTATGTTAATTATGTGGCTTAAATTTATATCATTATGATTACGATAATAAACCGAAAATTTTTACCCAATAAGTTAAAAGTTACCGCTTGGGACGTATTAGCTCCTTACTTTAATCAATTATTAGTTAGAGAAATAAATGATAAATCAGCATTAGAAAAATGGCTGTCAGACAGAAGTGAATTGGAAGCTTTTGTGAGTGAAGATTTGGCTTGGCGTTATGTAAAAATGACGTGCGATAGCAATAATAAAGACCTT
>CAIUQQ010000390.1 GCA_903901345.1 uncultured Bacteroidota bacterium
ATTAATGACAATAAATTAGTTCAAGGTAAATTCAGTTGGCAAGAAGGCTATGGAGCATTTTCATACTCACATTCGCAACGCGATAATGTTATAAAATACATTGTTAATCAGGAGCAGCATCACAAAACACATACTTTTAAAGATGAATACCTTGAACTTTTAAAAAACTTCAACATTGCATTTGATAGTAAATATTTATTTGATTTTATCGAATAATTGATTTATTAAGTTCTTAGTCATATATAAAATTAATTCTTTAAAATTTCTACTATTATTGTTTTAGGCGATAGCTTTAATTTTTCGATTGGATTTACTAAACATTTATAATTGCAAATCTTTAAAAGCTTAATAAACTTTAGTGCTTCAAATAAAAACATTATTACTATTTTCGCAATCACTTTTTTAGTAAACAAAATTATATGTTACAATTTAACAGAAAAAATTACAGCAATGAGCTGCTAATTGATTTATACAAAACCATTTTAAAACCTAGAATGATAGAAGAGAAAATGTTAATTCTTCTTCGTCAGGGAAAAGTAAGCAAATGGTTCAGTGGAATTGGACAAGAAGCCATTAGTGTAGGTTGTGTGAAAGCGCTTCATAACGATGAATATATTTTACCATTACACCGAAATTTGGGCGTTTTTACAGGAAGAAATATTCCTTTTAACAAACTATTTAGTCAGTGGCAAGGTAAGCCAAACGGATTTACCAAAGGCCGCGAACGTTCATTTCATTTTGGAACAAACGAGTATCACATTGTTGGAATGATATCGCAATTAGGAGCTATGCTTGGTGTGGCCGATGGAATTGCGCTAGCCAATAAATTACAACATGAGAAAAAAGTTACCGTGGTTTTTAGTGGCGATGGTGGCGCAAGTGAAGGCGATTTTCACGAAGCCATTAATACTGCTGCAGTTTGGCAATTGCCAGTTATTTTTTTAATAGAAAACAATGGTTATGGTCTTTCAACGCCAAGTAATGAGCAATTTAAATTCAAAAGTTTTGTAGATAAAGGCGTTGGTTATGGCGTAGAAGCTTATAGAATAGATGGCAACAATATTTTAGAGGTATATGATACTATCAAAGGTTTGGCTGAATCCATTAGAAATAATCCTCGTCCGGTTTTATTAGAATGTATAACTTTTAGAATGCGTGGACATGAAGAAGCTTCAGGTGTAAAATATGTTCCGCAAGAACTATTTGAAATTTGGGGTAAAAAAGATCCTGTTGTTAACTACGAACGTTATTTATTAGAACAACAAGTGTTAACTTACGACATGATCAATGAGTTTCGTGCAGCTATTAAAACAGAAATTGATTTAGGTGTAGAAGAGGTTTTAGAAGAGCCAGATGTAGTAGCAAATACCGAAACTGAGTTAGCCGATATTTACCAAACAATTGATTTACCAGCAAGTGTTTCTTACGAAAATTTGCAACATGTAATTACCCCTCCAGCTACTAAAACAACTTCAAAAAAACGCTTAGTGGATGCCATCAGTGATGGACTGCGACAAAGCATGGAAAAGCATGATAACTTAGTGTTAATGGGCCAAGATATTGCTGAATATGGTGGAGTTTTTAAAATTACGCAAGGGTTTTTAGAACAATTTGGTAAAGGTAGGGTAAGAAATACGCCATTATGCGAAAGTGCCATTTTGGGTGCTGGTTATGGTTTATCGATTAAGAAAATGAAGGCAATGGTAGAAATGCAATTTGCCGATTTTGTAAGTGTAGGATTCAATCAAATTGTAAATAATTTAGCTAAATCTTTTTACCGTTGGGGTCAACAAGCCGATGTGGTGGTGCGCATGCCAACAGGTGCGGGAATGGGTGCCGGGCCTTTTCATTCACAAAGTAATGAGGCTTGGTTTTTCCATGTTCCAGGTTTAAAAATTGTTTATCCAAGTACGCCAAGCGATGCAAAAGGATTGCTAACAGCAGCCATCAATGATCCAAATCCGGTGTTGTATTTTGAACATAAAAACTTATACAGAAATGTAGAATTAGAAGAAGATGTTTTTGACGATTATTACATGTTGGAAATTGGTCCTGCTCGTATAGCAAGAGCTGGAAATGAAGTTTCAATCATTACTTATGGTGCAGGAGTTCATTGGGCTTTAAAACATTGTGCTGAAAAGAATATTGATGCCGATATTATAGATTTAAGAACACTTTTACCTTGGGATAAAAATGCGGTGGAAGCAAGTGTAAAGAAAACAGGAAAAGTAATTGTTTTACATGAAGATACTTTAACAGGTGGAATTGGCGCAGAAATAGCTGCTCATATAGCGCAACATTGCTTCCAATACTTAGATGCTCCAGTGATAAGAACAGCAAGTTTGGATAGTCCTGTACCGTTTAACTTAGATTTAGAGCAAAACTTTTTACCTAAAGAACGCTTTAAAACTGACTTAGATAATTTGGTGAATTTTTAGAAAAACAATTTGATGAAAGATATAAAAAAAATAGCCATTGCTGGCGCAGGAACCATGGGCGCAGGAATAGCGCAAGTTACCGCCAATGCTGGTTTTAAAACCATTTTGTTCGATATAAATCTAACGGTTTTAGATAAAGCAAAAGCAAGTATTGATAAAGGCTTACAGTTTTTGGTGGATAAAGGGAAATTGTCCCTTGAAAAGAAAAAAATCACTTTATCGCTGCTACATTTTACAACCAATATTAATGAAGTAATTGCCGATTTAATTATTGAAGCAGTGATTGAACGCTTGGATATTAAACACGATTTCTTTAATAAAGTAGCAGCTATTAACGCACCTGATTGTATTTTGGCAAGCAATACTTCCTCTATTCCTATTACGCAAATAGCAGCAAAAATTCCTCATCCAGAAAGGGTAATTGGTATTCATTTTTTTAACCCTGCTCCAGTTATGAAATTGGTAGAAATAATTATTGGTGCGCAAAGCAATAAACAAGTTGCATTGCATTGCAAAGCATTCATAGAAAACATGGGCAAAACCTGTGTAATGGCTGCCGATGCACCTGGTTTTATAGTAAACCGTGTGGCTAGGCATTATTATGTAGAAGGTTTAAAAATATTAGAAGAACAAGTTGCCACATTTGAAGACATTGATGCTTTATTAGAAAGTTCAGGATTTAAAATGGGACCGTTTAAGTTAATGGATTTAATTGGTGTAGATACCAATTTATCGGTTACTACTTCTATGTATCATTTATTTAATCAAGACGCTAAATTCAGACCCAACCGTATTCAACAACAAAAAGTGGATGCTGGATTATATGGGCGAAAATCGGGAAAAGGTTTTTATGAATATTAGAAAGTGTTTTTTAATTTAAAATAAAGGTTTTAAGGTCATAAAAGTATTTTAAAATCAAATTTTGCACTGCAATTAACATGAAATAATTTATCAAATGGTACTGAAAAACTGCTGAAAATAAAATATTTGTCTAATTTGCAAATAAAAACATTTTTTAAGCCTACATTTGGCGACCTATATTTTTTTACAAAGTCAAAAAGTGTTTATTTTAAGCCTTGCTATTGTAAAACAATTTTGGCTTTAAACAATAAATAATAAATAATGGCTAAATCGCAAGAAACATTCAGTAAAAAAGAAAAAGAAAAGCTTAAACTTAAGAAGAGAAAAGAAAAAGAAGAAAAGAGAGAGGAACGTAAAGCCAGTGCTGTAAAAGGCCAAAGTTTAGAAGACATGATGGCTTATGTTGACGAAAATGGTAATATTACAAACACTCCTCCTGATCCTAAAAAACGCAGAGTAGCAATAGCTGAAGACATGGTTATTGGTGTTGTAAAACAAGCCGCTCAAGAACCAGCTGATTTAATTCGTAAGGGTGTTATTACCTTTTTTAACGAATCAAAAGGCTATGGTTTTATAAAAGATTTGAAAAGTCAAGACAGTGTTTTTGTACACGTAAATGGCTTAGTAGATCAGGTTAAAGAAGGCGATAAGGTATCATTTGAAGTTGAAATGACTCACAAAGGTGCTAATGCTGTTAAAGTAAAAATTGATGTGGTAGAGAAAGTAAAACCTGTTGTTGTAGTTGAAGAAGTTCAACCAATAATAGTTGTTGATGAAGAAAAAACTATTTAGTTTTTTCTTTTATTCCTTATAATTAGTAAACATAAAAAAGCCGACTCAAAGTAATTGAGTCGGCTTTTTTATGTTTATGTAGTTCAGTCAAAGTTGAAACTTTGACTGAACTGTTGTGATTTATTTACTAATCACAAATGATTTGCTGAATACACCTTTAGTTGTGTTTATTCTTACAAAATACAGGCCATTACTTTGGTTTGATAAATCAAATACATTTTTTGCTTGTAATTGATTTTCAAACTTAGCTACTAATTGCCCAGTAACGTTATAAATATCCATTGAGGTAAACTCAATTTCGTTTTTTATGTCAATGTTCAATAAACCTTTACTTGGTGAAGGATACATGCTGAAATAGTTTTCAAATAAGTTTTCTGTAACACCTTCAGTTGTGTTTGTAACATTTACTTTTCTTGTAACTAAAACTGAGCGATTTCCTGACGGATCGGTTACCACATAAGTAACTGAATAAATTCCTGGTACATCATTTCGTAAATTTGATATGTCAGAAATAACTTGTGCTTTTAAATTTGGATAATAATTATCTTGAACAATGAATCCTGGTTCTTGAAACTCTTTAAAACGAGGTAAGTTCATTGGATTTGCTCCTAATAAACTAATAACAGGTAAGCTACGTTTCGATATTTTTATAAAACGAACAATACTGTCTGAGTTTCCAACACAATCAGTTACTACAAACTTAACAGGGAATATTCCTAATGTGTCGTTTCTTAATGAATTTGGAGTTCTAACAATTATCAAAGTGTTACTAGCACAATAGTTATCAGTAGCTGTTACACCAGGAATACTGAAATTAGAGTACACTTCTACTTCTGTAGTTAAGTTACCAATAAGCGTAATTGTAGGTTTAATAAAATCAGAAACTTCAACAGGTATAGTTAACGTTGTTGCTGCATTTCCTGAAGAATCTGTAACATTATATACTACAAAGTACTTTCCATTTATATTTGGATTTACACCGCTGCTAAATAATATACTTAATGATTTATCGTAATTATCCGTTGCGTTGATTATTGCCAAAGGATTAAACACAGTATTGATTTGGTGTTTATAAGTTGCACCAATAAATTTCTTCACCCAAACTGGTTTTGTTGTATCTCTAACTCTAATTTGTCTAATGGCAGTTTTAGTAAAATTAAATGCATCAGTAATGCTATATGTTTTAATATAATTACCCACTTTATCAATGTTCAAATTAGAGGTAGTTATTACATTTGGATTGATGTTGTTTCCATTATTATCTAATGCAGTATAGCCAGGTTCTGTAGGGTTAATTCCTACTTCTACCGTGTAAATTACAGGAGGAGTTAATACCAAAACTGGACCCGTACTGTTTAATTCTACAATTACAGTTCTATATAATGTATCTGAAGTATTTCCAGAATAATCTGTTACAAAATATTTGATATTATAAACGCCAATATTGGCAGTATCTAATGTTGAAATAGTTTGAACTCTGCTGCTAATGTCTCCTTCTATGTTATCAGTTGCAATTACCCATGGATCTACAAAAGTCTTATTAATTTCTGTTCTCACAATAACTGGTAAAATCCCAGATCCATTTGAAATAAAATTAATTACTGGTTTAACGTCATCTTTCTTAATAGACACATTGAAATCTTTGAACATTCCAATTACTGAATATACAGAGTTAAATTGAGTAGAATTTGCTAAATCTAAACCTATTCTCAATCTTGTGTTACCATAAGCTTGATTTGCTGGAATAATAATGGTGTCAGTTAATTGCGCATCACCATTGTTTATTTTGTTTAAAATTAACTCACTCGTTTCAAAGTTCGCATTGTAGTTTTTATCAAACCAAGCTTTATAATCTAATGGTGAACCAGCTGATGGTCTATCTATAACCACAGCATATTTTCCTCCACGATACATGGTTCCAAATTGTGTGGTGTTGTTAATGTATTGGTAAGATGGTGCAGTTGCGTTAGCAAAGGTACTGTCTATTCCTGCTAATCTAACTCTTCTTATTCCCATCGTTGCATCTGCAATGGTTGAGAAAACTGTTCCTGTTCCTGGAGTTTGATATGCGTTTACATTGATAAATGCTACTTTGGTAACAGAGTCAATTCCAAATGCATTGGTTGTTGTTAATCTGATAGTATAAGGAACTGGACTAGTTAAACGTACTTGTGGGTTTTGACTGTTTTGTGTTGTTCCATTTAAATACTGAACTGCACCTGGTATAAACGTCCATCTCCAACCCGCAACTCCATTGGCAGTTTGGTCTATCATGTTAAACGTATCTGTGTTAAATCCTACAAATTTGTCTGCTGTAAAACGTGCTATTGGTGGACGATTTACTGGTAAAAATGCTACTTGTTTACATGATGTATCTGAACCAACACAGTTATAAGTTACAATACATATGTTTTTTAAAGTTGGTACTGTAATTAAAAAAGTACGTGTTGGACTTGATGTTGTTGAATCAAATATTCCATTTCCATCTGTATCCCAGCTGTATTTCATCAAAGTTCCTGTTGATTTGTTTTTGTATGAAATCAATTGGTTTGAATAAACTGTATCTGAAATATCAATTCTAGAAATTGGTTTTGGATAACTTGCAGGTGTAGCTAACCATCTAATAATAAATGATGCCGAATCGTAATTTGAAGGCAATGCACCTGTTCCTGGTTTGTATCTAAAGCTTATTGAACTTCCTCCTCTTATTGTTGATTGTGCTGTTGTTAATGGAATTTGTCCAGATGAACTTGCTCCAATAGCAGTAATTCTTGGTGATGTTATAGTTGGACCATTGAATATTTCAATACTATCTGTTGGCCACATTTTTATTCTTTCTACAAATAATGTAATGGAATCCGAACAAGGTGCAATGGTAAATCCTGGGCAATTACTTGGCCAACTGCTACGAGCATAGGTTTGGTAAGGGCCACTTATTCCGTATAAAAATCCTTCTGTTTTTGTGCTTACAAATCCACCAGAACCCGAACACATATAATTTCCTTCTACTACCTTTATATAATCAGTTTTACAAATAGAATCCATGCCTCGTAAATTCCAAACGCGCAAACAAACCTTAAATTGACCTGGGTCAAAAGCGGCTAATCGTGGACTTGCTACGTTTTGTCCTGGTTGGCCAGTTCCTGTTATAAAATAATTGGCTATTCCGTTGCTTGGATCTGTTATACAACTAATACATGGTGGATCAATTGTCCAATCCCACTGCGTTGGGCCATTGCTCGATAAATCAATAAATTGTGCTTCTTCGGTTATTCCCATTATTCGTTTAAAGGTAATAAAATCGGCACGAGGTGCTTGACTTGGAGTGTCTACATATATGTATTTGGAAATTGAATCGCGTAATGAATCACGCTTAGCATTATTTACAGCTAATAATTTTACTAATTTTAAACCTGGAGAAGTAAATGTGTAAGTAATATTGCTATAATATTTAGCTGTGTCAATATAACCAGCCTGACGATAGTAACCCGGTTGTAAAGGATTTTCGCCTGGGAAATCCCAAAAAACCCTGCTTTGGAAACTTGAAGTATTAATTAAAGTTGCAGGGCTATTGATCCAAACGGTATCGGGTGCATAAAAATTAGCAATGGGTGGCTGAGGTGGACCCGCAACTTGTGCTTCTATGATTTCAATTTCTCTGAAATTAACATTTGAACTTTGTGTACCTGTAACAACAATATCTACAATTCTTACTGCAGATGCTGTAGCAACGGGAAAGTTAATATCATAAATACAAGCAAAAGTACTTTGAACAAAAGTTGAATGGGTTACCCAAGCACTTCCGTTAAATATTTCAATGGTTCCACCACCAAGGAATCTGTTTCCATTTTCACCAGCATGAATTGTCATTTTATTAAACGATTTTACTGAGCCCCATGTAAAAGCTATAAAAATTGTTGAACCAGGGTTAGAAGCAGACGAAGTAATCCACATTGATTGTGTTCCACAGGTTCCCAATGCTAAGTCGTTTAATGTGGTACAAGCTCCCGTATTACATGTGCTTGCGGTTGGCACGGCAAGTGGTGCAATGTTTGTTTGAGACTTTGCCATTGCAAAGCACAAAAAGAATAATAATAAAAGTAAATTTTTTTTCATTTTTATGTGTGTTTTTAGTTGTTTTCTAATTTCAAATATATTAATGTTTTTAACAAATCAAAACTTTGATAAATTTAATAAGGTTACGTTTATTTATTAAGGTTGGTTGGTTGGCAAACAAAAAAAACCGAAGGCATCGCTTAAAGCGATGGTTTCGAGTTTACATAAACAAACTTTAAAGGTTTTTGAAACTAAATAGGTTTTCTTTAACAAACTTTGTCAAAGTCTTGAACTTTGACAAAGTATTTCCCGCACTTTGACAAAGTTTAAAACAAAAAAACCGACTCTTTTGGGGAGTCGGTTTTTTAAAACCGAAGCCATCGCTTAAAGCGATGGCTTCGGTAAACTTTAAAGTTATTATTTAATAATCGTAAATGATTTGCTGAAAACACCTTTTGCAGTATTCATTCTTATAAAATATAATCCATTACTTTGGTTTGTTAAATCAAAAACGTTTTTAGATTGTAATTGATTTTCAAACTTAGCTACTAATTGTCCTGTTACATTATAAACTTCAGTTGAGTAAATATCAATTGCATTGATAATATCTAAATTCAATAAACCTTTACTTGGAGAAGGATAAATGTTGAAGAAACTTTCAAATTGATTTTCATATAAACCAGTATTACAAACTTTTGCTAATACATTTACCTGACGAGTAACTGTTACAGAACGGTTTCCTGAAGGATCGGTAACTACATAATTTACAGGATAAACACCTGGTAAATCATTGCGTAAATTTGATAAATCAGAAATAACTAGCGCTTTTAAATTAGTGTAATAATTGTCTTGAACATTAAACCCTGGCTCTTGGAATTCACAGAAACGATTTAAATTCATAGGGTCTGTTCCTAATAAAGTAATAACTGGTTTATTGCGTTTCGATATTTTGATGTAACGAATAATACTATCTGAATTACCAACACAATCAGTAACTACAAATTTAACAGGGAATATTCCTAATGTATCGTTTCTTAATGAGTTTGGAGTTCTAACAATTATTAATGTGTTGCTTGCGCAATAATTATCAATAGCTGTTACACCAGGAATAGTAAAGTTAGAGAAAACTTCTACTTCTGTAATTAAACTTCCTGAAAGTGTAATTGTTGGTTTAACATAATCAGATACATCTACCGAAATAGTTAACGTTGTTGCTGCATTTCCAGATGAATCGGTAACGTTATAAACTACAAAGTATTTACCAATAATATTTGGATTAACACCACTGCTAAACGACACGCTTAATGATTTATCGTAATTGTCGGTTGCTCTAATTATTGCTAAAGGATTAAACACAGTATTGATTTGGTGTTTGTATACAAGTCCAACAAATTTTCTTGTAATTAAAGGTTTTGTTGTATCTCTTACTCTAACAATACGAGTAGCAGTTTTAGTGAAATTAAATGCATCAGTAATGCTATAAATAACTGTATAATTTCCAACTTTGTTCTTATCAATATTGCTGATTTTTATAACATTTGAATTAATGTTATTACCACTATTATCTAATGCAGTATATCCTGGATCTTGAAAATCTGATCCAACTTCTAAATCAAAAATAGTTGGTGTGTTTATAACCAAAACTGGTCCTGTACTATTTAATTCTACTATTACAGTTCTGTATAATGTGTCTGATGTGTTTCCTGAATAATCAGTTACAAAATATTTAACATTATATACGCCAATATTGGCTGTATCTAATGTTGAGATTTTTTGAACTCTGCTGCTAACATTACCTTCAATATTATCTATTGCGGTAACTCCTGGATCAACAAAAGTCTTGTTTATCTCCGTTCTCAATATTGCTGTTCCATTTAAATTCATAAATGGTTTTACATCATCTTTCTTAATTGAAACATTGAAATCTTTGAACATTCCAATTACTGAATATACAGAGTTAAACTGTGTAGAATTTGCTAAATCTAACCCAACTCTCATTCTTGTATTTCCATAAGCTTGATTTGCTGGAATAATAATGGTATCGGTTAATTGCGCATCACCATTATTTATTTTGTTTAATACTAATTCGTTGGTTTCAAAATTTGCATTGTAGTTTTTATCAATCCAAACTTTATGGTCTAATGGCGTTCCTGCTGTTGGTCTATCTAATACTACAGCATATTTTCCACCACGGTACATGGTTCCAACTTGAGTAGTGTTATTAATGTATTGGAATGAAGGTGCTGTTGCATTTGCAAAGGTGCTGTCTATTCCTGCTAATCTAACTCTTCTTATTCCCATGGTTGCATCTGCAATGGTTGAGAAAACAGTTCCTGTTCCTGGAGTTTGATATGCGTTTACATTGATAAATGCTACTTTGGTAACAGAGTCAATTCCAAATGCATTGGTTGTTGTTAATCTGATAGTATAAGGAACTGGACTAGTTAA
>CAIUQQ010000391.1 GCA_903901345.1 uncultured Bacteroidota bacterium
AGTAACACATAGAAAAAAAGTTTAGTATATTTAATGTAAATGTTATTTTGTTTTATACTTAAAATTCTTTTGGAGTCAATAAGAATTACAAACCAAATTGAAATTAATGCTACCACCAAAAAATCGCCAAGAGAAGGCACAAAATCGTTTGATGCGTATACAATTGGACTAAATAATGGAAGTTTGTATAAATAGGATGGGAGCTGGTAAAACAGCAATATTTTTTTCACTAAAAACAGTACAAAAAAGAAAAAAAGTGTTCCAAATGCAATATTTAAATACAATAAATGATTGCTAAGTAAATGTAACCTGATGCAGAAATAAGCAATTGTAAAAACGGAAAGCAGTATTAGCCAAAAATTATCTAGGTAATTTTTACTAAAAATCTCAACTGAAAAAAGATATTTATCCGAAATGTCTTTAATGTCGGAAAAGCCTTTTAAAGGTTGTGGACTTATAATTCCATTGTCTAAAAATGCTAATTCATCATTGAATTTATTGTTTAAATATTGGTTTTTATAGTTGTAACCTTCGTAAATATTATAAAAAATTATGAATTGAAAACTACCACTTATTTTACTGTAAGCCAAGTAAGAACCATTGTTATTTACGATGAAACTTATTCCATCTTTAAATTTATTGCCAAACTTTTGTCCATTTATTAAATTACTAGTCCAGGTAAATAATGTATCGTTTTTAAATATTTGAATATAACAGTTTTCTTGTTTGGCAATGTCGTTTATATTCAACCAATTCTTTTCGTAATTGGATGTATCTTTTAGTAACTTTTGATAGGTTTTTACTAGTGAAAGCTCTTTGTTTCTAATGGTTTCTTGTAAGCGTGTATAAGTATCTTGCTGCTGCTGTGGTGTGTTTTTCAAAAATCGTTGTTCTGCCAAAAACGAAAGCTGTAATAACAGAATCGAGATCAGAAATTGAACAAAATATTTAAGTAATTTTTTATCTTTAAACACAGCAATGATTTATGATTGTTGATATGTGATTTATGATTTTTTTGTATATACGTTGCATGCAACGTCTATACTTTATGAATTGAATTTATGGAATACCTTTAATTATTCATATTTATTGTTTTTCAAATAGTTATTTACATAATCATTTACCGCATTTTCTACGTTTGTAAATTCTTTGTTGTAGCCAATGTTTCTTAACTTATCCATGTTTGCCTCAGTAAAATATTGATATTTGCCTCTTATGTCTTCAGGAATATCAATGTATCCAATGTTTGAAGGCAAATCCATTGCTTTGAAAATAGCATTTACCAAATCATTCCAAGTTCTGGCTTGCCCAGTTCCTAAATTATAAATGCCACTTTTTTTTCTGTTCTCTAATAAAAACACACAAACATCACATAAATCTTTTACATAAATAAAATCGCGCATTTGTTCACCATTTGCATATTCAGCTTTATGCGATTTGAAAAGTTTTACTTTGCCAATTTCCTTAATTTGATGGAACGAATGAAAAATAACAGATGCCATTCTACCTTTATGATATTCATTTGGACCAAAAACATTGAAAAACTTTAAGCCAGCCCAAAAATAAGGTTGCTTTTCTTGTTTTACAGCCCATTTGTCAAAGTCGTTTTTTGATTTACCATATGGATTTAATGGTTGTAATAAATCTAATTTACTTTCATCGTCATCATAACCGTTTTCACCTTCGCCATAAGTAGCCGCGCTAGATGCGTAAACCAATGGAATTCCTTCATTTGCACATATATTCCAAAGGGCAATACTAAAATCGTAATTTAATGCTTTAAATATTGCTTCATTAGTTTCAGTTGTATCTGTTCTTGCGCCAATATGAAAAACAAATTGTACTTGATTTGCATTTGTTTTTAACCATTCAAAAAAGTTTTTTCGTTCAATTTTGGCAGTAAATTTTTTTCCTATTAAGTTCAAATTTCTATTTGGACAAGTATCAAAATCATCCACCAAAATCAAATCGTTATAATTTAACTGGTTCAATTTTGCTACTAAACACGAGCCTATAAATCCTTCTGCACCTGTAATTACTATCATTAAATATTGTTTTTTCTGTTATTTAAAAAATTTAAATTCACCTTTTGTATTGCCCCAAACTTGTTTGCCATTGCTATCAAATCCTTGGTTTAATATAAAAATTGAATTTGAAGATATTGTTTCATTTCTACTTTCAAACTGCGCTCCATTTATACTACTTTTACAATCTGTATCATGCGTTCTCCCATAATAAATTTCATTATTTCTAGTAAAAAACAAAGCACAACCA
>CAIUQQ010000392.1 GCA_903901345.1 uncultured Bacteroidota bacterium
ATTTGTTATCGTTGCAAGAGTTGAGGCTTTAATTGCTGGAGCTGGACAGGAAGAAGCTTTAAAGAGAGCAATTGCCTATGAGGAGGCTGGAGCTGATGCCATATTGATCCATTCAAAGAAAAACTCACCAGTTGAGATTGTTGAGTTCATGACTGAATGGAATAAGAGAAAAAGTAGAACACCGATTATTATTGTGCCAACTACTTACTATACAAATTATCAAGAATTTGCTGATTTGGAACGAGTAATTTTAGACTTATATCCTGAAGCTATTGGGGATTTTAGTGTTAAATCAGCTATTGAGTTATTTAAAATTTATCCAAGTATGGCAACTCATGAATTTTCGTTTTTAATGGGAATAAATAAGGAAAAATCGGAAAGTATTTTAGAAGAATTAGCAAAAACTGGAAAGATTCAAAACTTGGTTAGTAAAAGTGGTACTATTTGGAAATTGAACAGTTAAAATAATTGAATAAAAAAGCTTCAAATTTTGAAGCTTTTTTATTTTTATAAATTATTTATTTGCTATTCAATTATTCCGTAAATTTTAATTCTATTTAAAATAGAATCATTAATTATTTTTATTTTAAGTAAATCAGAATAACTGCTGTATTTACCATGTTGATTGCGGTAATTGGTAATTACTCGGGCTAATTTATATTTAAAATAAGGATGATTTTTCAGTTCTTCTTCAGTAATTGTATTTAAATTAATTCTTTTTGCTTTGCTTGCATCTAATATTATTTTATCTTTTAAATCGTATAAAATATCTTCATCAAAACCGTAAATTTCAGTTAATTGGTTTAAGTTTAAAAAACCTCCTAATTTTTCTCTATAAGATATTATTTTAGATGCTAATATTGGGCCAATTCTATATAGTTTTACTAATGAATTTGAATCAGCAGAATTGATTTCAAGCACTTGGATTTTTCCTTTTTTCTCATGCTTAAATGTATCTACAAAATTTTTATAATTTGAGTGTTCTTGTTGTTTTTCAAACAATAGAAAAGGTGTTAATTTATCTACTAATTTCTCATCAATTCCATAAATTTTTTTCAAACTTTCTGCCGATTTAATTTTGCCACCTTTACTTAAATAATTTTGAAGCGTTGCAATGTTTTTATCAGTAAATCCTAACTGTTTTAGTTCATCAGAAGTTGCAGAATTTGGGTTAAATTCAAAAGGTTCTTTACTTGTAAATTCTTCAGAATAGGAAGTTTTTTTAATCAATGAATCAAGCGCTGCGATTTGTTGAATATTAATAACTAAATTATTTGTTGGTTTTACCAATCGGTAAATAAAGGGCGTAAAAACAACTAAGACTAAAATTAGTGTTAAAAGCATTATTCCTTTTCGCTCACTTGGCGAAAAGTAAAAATACATTTTTATAAATTTTTCTAACCTAATCTTTAAAGTCTTCATCTCTTCTGCGCTGGCGTGGAGGATTTATTTTAGGGTTACGAATAAAGAAAATATAAAGCATCAAAAACACAAAAATTGCTCCAATTGTTTCCCAAAAAAACCATTCCCAAAAGCTAGCTTGTTGTGGTTCTGAAGCTAATTTTATGGCTGTAGCTTGTAATAATATTAATAAATTTAACATGATTTTATTTGTTTTGATTATGTGTGTTTAATTGTTCGTTTAATAATGACAATCCTTCTTCAAACGAATGCGGATTGTAGCCTAATTCCTTTACAGCTTTGTCCAAAATAAATCCTGTAATAGGAGGGCGTTTAGCTGGTTGTTTGATTCCTTCGCTGGTAGAAATATTCAACAATGATTTGTTGAGTTTCCAAAAATTAGCAACCCTATAAACCAAATCAAAAACACTTAAAAAATCTTTACCGCTAATATTATAAATTCCTTGTGCTTTTTTATCGGCTGCCAGTTTACAACCCATTGCCAAATCTTCGGCTAATGTGGGAGTTCTAAATTGGTCGGAAACCACATTGATACTTTTGCCACTTTCCAACGCGCCTTTTGCCCAAAGTACAATATTACTTCGGCTCATATCGCTAACTATTCCGTATACTAAAACGGTGCGTAAAATGCTCCAGCTTTTTGCGTGATTGATGACTTCTTCTTCACCTTTTAGTTTTGATAATCCATAATAACTAATTGGGTTTGGTTTTTCGGTTTCGGTTAATGGTCCGTGAGTTCCATCAAAAATAAAATCTGTAGAAATGTGAACTATATGCGCATTGTTTTTATTACATGCATTTACTAAATATTTTACTGCATTTATATTTAAATGATCACAAGCTTCACGTTCCGTTTCACAAATATCTACATTGGTCATGGCAGCAGTATTTATTACCACTTCAGGTTGGTGCTTTGCAATAATATTATTTACTTCTTGTTCGTTGGTAATGTCTAAACTTTCATAAATATAACCATTTTTATCAGCATACCTATTTTCACCTCTTGCGGTTGCAATGAATGAATGTTCGCTACTGTTTTTATATAAATCAATTAACTTTTGACCAAGCAATCCGTTACTTCCGGTAATTAATATTTTCATGCTACAATATTAATTGATTTCGGGAGTAATTTTATATGAAAAATATTTGGAGAAAGAAACAATTTATGAGTGCAATTAAAATATGAACCACATAGAAACATAGAAAACATAGGGTTTACATTGTTAAGCATGTTTTATGTGGTTCAAGAAATGATAGCCGTTGCAGGCGTCCTCGCCTCGCAACAAAATTAAGCATTTAAATTTTAAACCACATAGAAAACATAGGGTTTGAAGTCGTTTCAGTGTTTGAATGTTCTATTTTATCCAATATCAAATCCAAGTCTATTTATATCTTTCTATTTTTATTGATTTTATTGTTTTTTCAAATTGATCAATAAATCCATCGCAGTTTTTGGATCTGCAATCAGCAGTGAAAGCAATAAAATTTCTATCAACTACAGTATAAGCTACAAAGTAATAAGTCCAATAACCATTTTTATAATTTTCGAATTTTTTACAATTATAAATTGCATAAGTTTGTTTATTTACTATAATTTTTTTTACATTTAATGAGTCAATCATTATTCTGTCTTCAAATGTTTTGTAAACAATTCTGTTTCTAAGCTGAACAATGTTACTGTCATTGTTGTAATCACGAAATGATTTATGATTGAAATTATTATTATGTGAAATAGTGAATCTGTAGGTTGAATCAGCAAATGAATCCCAAATAAATCCTGTTTCACGTTGAGCAGGAAAGTTTTTTTTAGAAAATCTATATTTAAATTCATTTGAACCAGCATTATCATACATTGACATGTTTTATGTTGGCATGCTAGTTCAGGGCAAGTCGATTATGTATGTTGCACCGCTCACGGAGAAGGACGCCTCGAGGCCGCACACTGGACATGCTGACGTTGGCATGTTTTGGGCTGCGCGTTCTCCCGTCAGGCATGCACTGCAGAAAGAGTGCAGGCAGGGCAGTATCTGCACCGATGCACGTGCAAGCACGTAGGTGGTGTTTTGCGTGTGTGTGTGCGAGTGTGTGCGCGTGTGTGTGCGTGTGTGTGTGAGTTGAAAGTTCGGCAGTCAGGCTGATGAGTCTAAATCGTCCATTATTTTGGCCATGCTGATTTCACGGTTACATTATTCCATTATTCTTTCACCGTTACCATATCTTCAAAAATGTAGTGAGGACCTGTGGCTGCACATGCTCCTGTGAGCAAATGGCACATTGCGCCAACTTTTCGAGGAAGAGGGGTGGATCTTTCATTATAAAAGGCGAAGGCCAGGGGGGAAAGTCTTTCACGCTAAAACTATGAGGCCTGATGAACTTAGTTCAAGGAGGCCTGCTGATGATGTTATCGTTTTAGAGAAGGTTGGATGCCTAGTTTATGTAGGGATGCGTATTTTGTTTTTCCCCTCTTGCCCCCGCACAAACTAAAAAAAATACCGAGGAGATGTCGCGATGGGTGAGTGCGCGATCTAGGAGACAAGGGGTTCTTGGTTCACATGATACTATAGTAGATGAGATATGTGTGTGATATTACATTCCATTGTACGACAGAAGATTAGCTATATTAGTTTGCTATACATGTGCGCATGCTATACGCTACTGGATGAGCTCTTTGAGATTAGAACAGGTCTATTTAAGATTAGAATAGCACTGTTTGAGATTAGACGCGCCATGAGATCGCGTTGGCCAGTATTTATGAAATAAAAAACAGTTGGTTGATACACAAAGGTGCCCACCTAGGCGTGATTCAATCCCACACATTGCTCCATATTTTTACTTGGCTAATCGTATCTCACATCCCGCTACGCTACGCAGGGGCTTTTGTTCACAGTGATGCTCTTGTGCGTGGGGGTGTTGCCTCCGTGTGTGTATGGTATGTGTGA
>CAIUQQ010000393.1 GCA_903901345.1 uncultured Bacteroidota bacterium
GTTGCTGGTTAAACAGAAAACTAATTCTAAACATACAGAAACACATAAAAAAACTCGCAACTCGTAACAAAAACAAATCGTAACTCGTAACTCTTTAAAAAGGAGCGTCTCCGTTATAAGTATTGTTCGAAGAATTATCGTCTTCTACATCACTATCCCAGTTAATAGAAGAACTAACTGTAATAGTTCCGTTATTGCCTCCACTGTTGTCATTATAGTCAGGAACATTGTAATTGTCAAAATCAGTTTTGTCGGCAAACTTGGTAAATTTACCAATAAAACGTAAACGAACATTGTCCAATTCACCATTTCTATGCTTTGCAATCATAATCTCGGCTTCATCTTTACAAGGCGATCCGTCATCCCATTCTGTTAATTTATAGTAATCAGGTCTGTAAATAAACATTACCATATCGGCATCCTGCTCAATAGAACCCGATTCACGTAAATCGGAAAGAATGGGTCTACCCGTTTGGGTTCCTGGAGTAGAACCCGCACCACGTTTTTCACTCTGACGACTTAACTGTGCTAATGCAATAATTGGCACATCTAACTCTTTTGCCAATGCTTTTAAACTTCTTGAAATATAACTTACTTCTTGCTCTCTATTTCCATTTTTGTTGTTAGCATCATCGCCACGCATTAATTGCAAATAATCTACAATAATCATTTCAATATTGCTTTGTTGTTTCAGTCTGCGGCATTTAGCACGCAATTCAAAAACTGAAATAGCAGGAGTGTCATCTATAAAAATGGGTGCATCACTTAGCTTCGCAATTTTTGAATTTAATTGTTGCCATTCATGGTCAGCTAAAGTTCCTTTTTTTAGTTTATCTGATTCAATTTCAGCTTCTGCGCTAATCATACGTGTTACCAATTGGCGCGAACTCATTTCCAAAGAAAAAATGGCAACCCCACGTAAAGTTTCGGTATTTGCCATACAAGCATTTCTGGCTACACTCAATGCAAACGCAGTTTTACCCATACCAGGACGTGCAGCAATAATAATTAATTCCGATTTTTGGAAACCAGAAGTTACCCTATCTAATTTTGAAAACCCAGAAGGAATTCCAGTTAAACCACCTTCTTTTCCACGTAAACTTTCTATTTCAATAATTGCTTCTTGTACAACACCACTAATAGCACGGTAATCTTTTTTAATATTTCCCTGCGAAACTTCAAATAATTTACGTTCAGCACTGTCTAAAAGTTCAAAAGCATCAGTACCTTCTTCATAAGCTTCAGTACTTATTTCACCACTTATTCTTATTAATTCTCGTTGTAAATATTTTTGAGCAATAATACGAGCGTGGTATTCAATATTAGCAGCCGAGGCAACTCTATTAGTTAAAGAAGTTACATAATAAGCACCACCAGAAATATCGATGGTTCCTTGTTTTTTTAATTCTTGCGAAACCGTTAAAATATCTACAGCACTTCCATTTTGCCATAAGTTAACAATTGCTTCGTAAATATTTTTGTGTTTAGGATCGTAAAAACTATCGGCTTTTAAAACTTCTGTAATTACGTTAATGGCATCTTTTTCAAGCAATAATGCTCCTAAAACTGCTTGTTCTAATTCTGGAGCTTGTGGTGGAAGTTTTCCAGATTCAAAAATTTGTGCATTTGTAAGTACACGTTTTTTTCTGTTAGTTGCTAATTCTGCCATTATAAATCTATTGTTTTCTTGTATTAGGGTTGCATCAATAATGCATCAATATATTAGCGTAAACAATAAGAATAATAGTATTCACATGTTTCAAATTATTGTGAATTTTGTGTGCATAACTGCAAAGGCTATTTGTTATTTAGCTGATATTGTTACCATTTTTGTTAACATTAATTTACAGTAAAAATGCTAAAGTACTCACGTTTATAGACGCAAATAATGAGTTGGTAATAATTTCTTAACAATAAAAGTGGGCAATAAAATTTGAAATATTTATGTTTTAAAATAAATCAAAACCTTAATAATTTGTTTATAGGCAATTTGAAATAATAATATACTTTTGTAACCAAATAAAAAACATATGAAAAAAATAATTTTACTAATTTTAATTACCATTGGAACTTTAACAAATTACGCTCAAACAACTATTGAAAATTTTAACTATGGTTCTACAATGGATACATTAACAAATCCAGCAAATGGAGGTGTTAATTGGAAAAGCCATAATGGAACAAAAGGAAGTTTTACTAGTAGTTTAGTATACAATACTACATCTTTAACTTATACTGGATACAGTTCGTCAGGCGTTGGTGGTGCTGTTGAAGTTTGGGGAGTAGTAAGAAGTGAAGATGCAAATAGAGTTTTGCCTGCTTATACAAGTGGTTCTGTTTATGCATCATTTTTACTAAGAATTGATTCAGTTAATTCCGCTTCAACAGTTGGTGATTATTTTGTACATTTTAACGATACTTTTGGAAGTGCACTTTCAACCACATTCAAAGGAAAACTATTTACTAAAATGGGAAGTGTTGCTACTACCTACAAAATTGGAATTTCTAAAGGTGGTGCAGGAGCCACTGCTGTTTATTCTCCTGATTATGCATTTGGAACTACAGTTTTAGTGGTAATTAAATACAAATTTGATTTAACAGCTACTTCAAATGATACAGTTTCTGCATATATTTTTACTTCAGGAATACCATCAACAGAACCAACAACTCCAACACTTTTAGCTACTGATTTATCAACTGATTATACAATTTTAAGATCGTTTTGTTTAAGACAAGGTAGTTTGGCTAGCTCACAATTTAGAGCAATAGTTGATGGAATAAGGGTTTCAGATTCTTGGGGAACAAGTGCTTTACCTGTTAATTTTACTAGTTTCAATGCAACTATCAACAACAAACAAACCAATTTATCTTGGACTACTGCAAGTGAAATCAATAACAAAGGTTTTGAAATAGAAAGAAGTACAGATGGTGTTAACTTTGAAACCATTGGATTTGTTAAAGGAAATTCAAATTCAAATCGTGTCAATAAATACAGTTTTATTGATGCCAATCATTCAAGTGCCTTTTACAGATTGAAACAAATAGATTTTGATGGTAAATTTGATTATTCAAATGTAATTTCTGTTCAAGGAAATGATTTATTGATTGATATTACTCCAAATCCATTCAATAATGTGATTGAAATAAACAGCAACGGACATTTAGTAAATGTTGAAGTATTAGATATTACAGGTAAAATAGTGATAACAGAAGCTATCAATGGCAGTAAAACTACTTTAAACACTGCTAGTTTAAACAATGGTGTTTATTTTATTAGAATAAACAATGGTGAAAACGTAATAACAAAACGCCTAATAAAAAACTAAAATTTTATAATTCAAAAAGCTGCCTTAAAAGCTTTTGCATGCTCGTCAATTCGAGCGGAGTCGAGAATTTGATGTTCACGTTTTCAAAACATTTCGACTTTGCTCAATTTGATAAAACGCAAGAAGCTGTCTTATAAAGGCAGCTTTTTTTTTGTAATTTATTTACAAAAAAACTTTCTATTTCGTTAATTATGCAGCAATAAAAAATATTGATTTTGCAAAACTTTAATAGGCGAATAATTCACATTGACATGGATGCATTTTTTGCATCGGTAGAGCAGCGTGACCATCCAGAATTAAGAGGAAAACCAATAGCAGTAGGTGGAAATAAAGAGAGAGGTGTGGTAGCAGCTGCAAGTTATGAAGCAAGAAAATTTGGTGTAAAATCGGCAATGGCAAGTAAAATTGCAGCGCAAAAATGTCCAGAATTAATATTTGTAAAACCACGTTTTGAAGCTTACAAAGAAGCATCCAATCAAATGATGGAAATATTTAGGCAATACACCGATTTAGTGGAGCCGTTATCGCTTGATGAAGCTTATTTGGACATTACTGAAAACAAAAAGAACATTTCCATTGCTACTGATATTGCAAAATTGATAAGGACGCAAATTAAAGTAGAAACAAATTTAACGGCATCTGCTGGAGTTTCATTCAATAAATTTTTGGCAAAAGTAGCTTCAGGATTCCAAAAACCAGATGGATTAACAGTAATTACTCCACTTAATTATGAACGTTTTTTACAACAATTAAAAATTGAAGATTTTTATGGAATTGGAAAAGTTACTGCTCAAAAAATGCATGCTTATAAAGTGTTTAATGGCCATGATTTATTAAGTTGGCCAGCAGAAGATTTAACAAGAATTTTTGGCCTTAAATCAGGTACCTATTATTATCAAATAGCCCGTGGAATTGATAACCGAGCAGTCATAAATAATCACATTCGAAAATCGATAGGAGGAGAGAATACTTTTGAAAACAATATTATAGCATTTGAAGCCATTAAAGATGAAATAATTACCATTTCCAAAATAGTTAGTAACCGTGCTAAACGCAATGATACAAAAGGAAAAACCATTACTTTAAAGTTAAAATATTTTGATTTTATAGTACAAACTCGTAGCATTACAATCCATGAATTTACCAATGATGAAGACGAGATTTTTAAAACTTGCATTGATTTATTGAATCAACAATATCCATTAAAATCATTGCGATTAATAGGTATAACATTATCTAATTTAGACAATGATTTACCACCAGAAAAACCAATATCAATTGCACAATATTTGCAACTTAAATTAAACTTGAACGAAATATAAAAAAGTGTAGAAAGCTATTCTGATTTATCGTAAGCTTTAATAATATCTTTTACTAATTTATGTCTTACCACGTCTTCATAAGTTAAATATTGGAAATGAATTCCTTCAATATTATCTAATATTTTTACTGCTTTTAGCAATCCCGACATTTGTTTTTTCGGCAAATCAATTTGCGATAAATCGCCAGTAACAATTACCTTGGCATGAGGTCCCATGCGGGTAAGGAACATTTTTAATTGTAAATCTGTTGCGTTTTGTGCTTCATCTAAAATCACAAAAGCATTGTCTAAAGTTCGTCCGCGCATAAACGCTAAAGGAGCTATTTCAATGACGCGAGTTTCAATATGTTGCTTTAGTTTTTCAGCAGGAATCATATCGTCTAATGCATCGTATAACGGACGTAAATAGGGATCAATTTTCTCTTTTAAATCGCCAGGCAAAAAACCTAAATTTTCACCAGCTTCCACCGCAGGACGAGCTAAAATAATTCGTTTTACTTCTTTGTTTTTTAAAGCTTTTACAGCTAAAGCAACTGCTGTATAAGTTTTACCAGTTCCGGCTGGGCCAATGGCAAAAAGAATGTCGTTTTTTTGAATAAACTCTACCATTGCTTTCTGGTTAGGAGTTTTAGCTTTGATAGCTCTTCCACCATTTCCATATAAAATGATATCGGAATTTGTTAAATTATTAGCATTTTCATTGCTTCCGGTTTCATCGTTTTGAAAATCTCCAGCTAGTAAAGCTTTAAATTGAGCATCACTGATTGTGCCATTTTTGTATATAATATCACCTAATTGGGTGAATTTACTTTCAAATAATTCCATTTCTAAATCATCGCCAGTAAGCATTAATTGGTTACCACGACTTACAATTTTTAATTTAGGAAAATGTGCTTGTAGGATCTTTAAATTACGGTTATTATTGCCCAATATTTCTAATGGATCTAAATTTTCGATAAGAATTTCTTTATTGTTCAAATTATTTGCTGCTTAATTATATTTTTGCACGAATTTATTAAATAACTCAAGCCACACAAGTGAATATTATTACCCTCACATCCGATTATGGAAACAGCAGCCATTATATAGCTGCAATTAAAGGTAATTTATTAAAACATATTCCTACAATTCAAATAGTTGATGTGACTCATGGTATTCAAAAATTTAACAAGATAGAAGCAGCTTTTGTTTTAAGTAACAGTTATAAAAATTTTTCCGAAGGCAGTATTCATTTAATTTGTGTGGATACCAATATTTATGAGCATAAAAATATAATTATTGCAAAGCATCAAAACCAATATTTTATAGCTTTAGACAATGGTATTATTAACTTAATATTTGACCAACAGTCAATTGAAGTTTGGGTTTTTAAAAAAGCATTATTGGCAAATGTTGACTTATTTATTGAAAATGATGTTTTTGTAAAAATTGCAGAACATATAGCTAATAAATTGCCAATGTCAGACATTGCTGAATTAGGGAAATTAACAAATGAGTTAGTGCTTAGGAATGTAACAATTGATGAAGATGGAATAACTGCAAATGTTGCTTATATTGATGGTTTTGGAAATGTTCATTTCAACTTAAATAAAACCACCTTTGAGGAGGTAAGAAAAGGAAGAAGTTTTAAAATTTATTATGCTCGAAAAAACTTTTTCGATACAATATCAAAGCATTATAATGAAAGTGTTTCTGGAACTGAATTGTTATTGTTTAATTCCAATAATTACCTAGAAATAGCCATAAATAAAGGAAATGCTTCCCAATTATTGGGGCTAAAAATAAACAGTAAGATAATCATCGAATTTTTTAACTAAATATATGATAACAAGAGTAGTAAGATTAAGTTTTGAGCCAAGTAAGTTAGCAGATTTTTATAAAGTATTTGAAGCAAGTAAATTACATATTGCTGCATTTGAAGGCTGCAATGGTTTACAGTTAATGCAAGATGCTACAGAAAAGAATGTACTTTACACTTTAAGCTACTGGGAAAATGAGGCATGTTTGAATAAATACAGGTTTTCCGAGCTTTTTAAAACCACTTGGAGTCAAACAAAAATTTTGTTTAACAATAAGCCACAAGCATTTAGTTTAGAATTACTACAAAAAGTAAAATAATATTTGCTTATAAACCAAATATTTTTACTTTTGCAGCCCTTAAAAATAACAAATTTTATGTTAGGGTGCTTAAAAGTTAGCAAAAAGGATTCATATCCGTTAGCTAACGGACGGCAGTTCTGGAAATAAAAATAATGGCGGGGTAGCTTAAAAGTTAGCAAAAAGGATTCATATCCGTTAGCTAACGGACGGCAGTTCTGGAAATAAAAATAATGTTAGGGTGCTTAAAAAGTTAGTAAAAAGGATTCATATCCGTTAGCTAACGGACGGCAGTTCTGGAA
>CAIUQQ010000394.1 GCA_903901345.1 uncultured Bacteroidota bacterium
AATCAAATATGTGAAACAACTAATTAGTAATGAGATCAATAATTTTATTATTAATTGATAAGTATTTTCTTTATTTGTCATTTTTTTATAAATTAAGTAACAAATTTAATTAAAAATTCAATAATGACAAGTATGTCATTATTTATTATTTAAATTTGATACAGTTTGCCCAACATAAATGGGTCAAATTAGAAATGAAAAATTACTAATAGCAGTTGGGCTTTCTTTTAAAAAAGTAAGAGAAGAAAAAAAATTGACACAAGAAGATGTCTTTAATGATACTGGAATACATATTGGGAGAATTGAAACAGCAAAAACTAACTTAACAATATCTACTGTATATAAACTTTGTAGTTATTATAATATTTTTATTCAAGATTTTTTTTCAAATTTGAAGTTTAAAATTAATTGGTAAAATGTTTTCTACTCAAACTGCAACTATTCTGAGTATAATTATTGGGGCTATCATAGGATTAATATTGGTCATTTACTTATTATCTAAATAATCAGATTTAAATAAAAACAAAAAAGCCATTTCAAATTATTTGAAATGGCTTTTTTATGTTATTTGCTAATTGCCTCACGCCCTGCGTGACAAGTGTTGCTTATTAAAAACTAAGCATCAATTTTAGCATACTTAGCATTTGCTTCTATGAATTCTCTACGTGGTGGAACTTCATCGCCCATAAGCATACTAAAAATTCTATCAGCTTCTACTGCGCTTTCTAAATTCACTTGTTTTAAAGTTCTAGTATCAGGGTTCATGGTAGTGCTCCATAATTGTTCAGCATTCATTTCTCCCAAACCTTTATAGCGTTGAATTCCTACTGTGTCGGGGTTTGCGCCTTTGGCAATTCTTAACACTGCATCACTTCTTTGCGCTTCAGTCCAGCAATACTCTTCGTCTTTTCCTTTTTTTACTAAGTATAAAGGTGGTTGAGCTATATAAACATAACCAAACTCCAATAACTCTTTCATGTAACGGAAAAACAATGTTAAAATCAAAGTACGAATATGACTTCCATCCACATCGGCATCCGTCATAATGATAATTTTATGGTAACGTAATTTTGTTAAATTCAATGCTTTTGCATCTTCAGGAGTTCCAATTGTAACACCCAAACCTGTAAACATATTTTTTATTTCTTCGTTTTCGTAGATTTTATGCTCCATTGCTTTTTCTACGTTTAATATTTTTCCACGTAAAGGCAATATGGCTTGGAATACACGGTTTCTTCCTTGCTTAGCAGTTCCACCAGCCGAATCTCCCTCCACTAAGTATATTTCACATTGTGCAGGATCTGTTTCTTGGCAATCTGCTAATTTTCCTGGTAATCCGCTTCCGGTTAATGCACCTTTACGTTGCACCATTTCACGGGCTTTTTTAGCAGCAGCTCTTGCAGTAGCAGCTAATATTACTTTTTGAACTATAAGTCTTGCTTCTTTAGGATTTTCTTCTAAATAATTGGTCAACATTTCACCAACACATTGGTCTACTGCTCCAGTAACATCGCTATTTCCAAGTTTAGTTTTAGTTTGACCTTCAAACTGTGGCTCTTGTACTTTTACCGAAATTACTCCAGTTAAACCTTCTCTAAAGTCATCGCCTGATATTTCAATTTTTACATTCTTTAATAAACCTTCTTTATCCGCATAGTTTTTTAAAGTACGCGTTAACGCACGTCTAAATCCTGCTACGTGAGTTCCACCTTCAATGGTATTGATATTATTTACATAAGAATGTAAGTTTTCGGTATAACCATTATTATAAATCATGGCAACTTCAACTGGTACACCATTTTTTTCACCTTCTACATAAATTGGTTCAGGTAAAATTTTATCGCGTGTTCCATCCAAATACATTACAAATTCTCTTAATCCACCTTCACTATGAAAAGTTTCTTTTTTTGTATTGCCTTCATCATCTGGTCTATCATCGTGTAAATGGATAATAATTCCTTTATTTAAAAAAGCCAATTCTCTTAAACGAGCAGCAATGGTTTCGTATTTATAAACTACTTCAGTAAAAATAGAAGCATCTGGTTCAAAATAAATTGTTGTTCCATTTTTTGGTGTTTCACCTACAACTTTTACATCGTAAAGTGGTTTACCACAGCTATATTCTTGTTGAAATATTTTACCCTCGCGATGAACAGTAGCTCTTAATAAAGTAGAAAGTGCATTTACACAACTTACACCCACACCATGTAAACCACCAGAAACTTTGTAAGTATCTTTATCAAATTTTCCACCGGCATGTAATACAGTCATTACAACCTCTAATGCCGATTTATTTTCTTTGGTCATAATTCCTGTTGGAATTCCACGACCGTCATCTTCTACCGTAATTGATTCACCTGGATTAATGGTTACAGTAATGTTTTTACAGTAACCGGCTAATGCTTCATCAATGGAGTTATCTACCACCTCATAAACTAAGTGATGTAAACCACGAACTCCTATATCACCTATGTACATTGCAGGACGCTTACGAACTGCTTCTAAACCTTCTAATACCTGAATATTGTCGGCTGAATAATTGCTTTTGTCTTCCATTAAATTGATTAAAAATATTATGATTTAAATAGTTTGTAAATATATGCTTATGCGATTTATTTACCTAAATAAAACGCCATTAAAACGCTTAAGTTTTTCCACAAATTATCACCGAAATTTGATTTCTGATTGGTGATATAAACTTTATTAAAATTGTTTTTTATTTTATTGAAAAATCTTTTGCTCAAATAATTAACTGAAATGTATATTTGCCAAACATGAAAAGGAATAAATTTTTAGAAACAAAACCCATCAAATGGCTTTACAGAGTAACGCAGCGTACTTCATTTCCTGGAAATAAAAACATTTCTTTATATGCTGTTTTAGAATTTTTTGTACGCTCTGTTTCTAAAAAAGACATTCAAATGCGCAGTTCTGCCTTGTCGTTTACTTTCTTTTTGGCTTTGTTTCCAACTGTTATTTTCTTTTTTACTTTAATTGCATATTTGCCTGTAAAACAAGACCATGATAAGATTTTGATTTTTATTTCTACCTTAATTCCCAAAAGTGCATATGAAACGATTAAAGATACTTTGGAAGATATTTTAAAAAACCAACGTGGCGATTTATTGTCATTTGGATTTTTATCAGCTATTTATTTCTCTACAAACGGATTTCATTCATTAATGGCTTCTTTGAATAAATACAGTCATATTTCTGAAACCAGGCCTTTTTGGAAGCAAAGAATGGTTGCCATTGGCATGGCGTTTTTTATTTCTATCCTTATTTTAGTTTCTGTAATTTTAATTACGGGCGCTAGTTTTGGTATTAAATGGCTCGATAAAAAAGATATTATTGCTCATTCTATTGCTAAGTTTGGATTCTGGAGTAGCCTTGTTTTTTATAACTCTTAC
>CAIUQQ010000395.1 GCA_903901345.1 uncultured Bacteroidota bacterium
AAATAATATCATAACTGCTATAAATAGCATAGGATTATTACTATATATCACACTGCAAATCAATTTATTACCAAATATTATTTAATTTTACATATTGCATACACCAAACTAGAATAAAGCAATAATATGATACTATATAATATAACAAAAGCACTTTCAGCACTATTCTCAGCTGAAAAATAAAACAATAATGAAATGTTAATTACTAAAAACAAACTACTTAAAGTCTTAATATTAATTGATGTTCTTGAATTATTATAGTTAATAGCTAAAAAGAAAATAAAGTAAACCAATGTTCCTAAACTACTCCCTATAATAAATAAAGTTTTAAAATTGTTTTGACAATAAGCATTACATGCATAAGCAAATATTGCAGTAAGTAATAATGAAACAAGTAAAAAAAATGAATTGATTTTCATAATTTATATTTTTTAAATAATTGGTGGTGGAGGTGGAACTGAATTGAAAATAATGGACACTTCATTGTTAACATAAGCCAATTCCCAAGCTGCCATTCCTGCTTTCCAAACATGATGTTCTTTGGTAAACTGATTATTTATTGCTAACTGTTTTAGTTGTTCTATTGAATATGGTCCGGCTTGTTGTCCATTTAATGAAATGTGAAAACTATTTTGAGCAGGCGGTGGAGGTGGTGGTGTATTGTTCATATTATTCATCATTCCTCCAACCTGATTACCCATTGCTCCTCCAATGCCCATTCCGAACATTAGCCCTGCAGGGTTTAAACCACCACCGCCACCAAGGTTAACATTACTCATTTGGCCTAAATTTTCAGAGGCTGTTTTTAACACATCGGTTTGTTGGTTCAATTGATGCACAGCAAAATTACTTCCTTCTACTCCTAATTCTGCATTTTTACGATTTATCCGAGCCATTTCACCAATATTTTCAATTTCTATATCCGTTACAGCTTCTATTTTTTTACTTGTTTGATCTACTGTAATTCGTTTTAATTGAATATAGTGGTCATGTGATTGGTCAAGCTCTATCATGGAAACATCTAATCGTTTTAGGTTTACCCCAAAATCTTCTTCCATTGCTGATTTTAGTTTTGATTTAATAATGTCTGAAACATCATCAATTTTTCGCTCAATTTGCATTACTGGAATATTATTGTCAATTGGAACATTGGTAACAACTGATTTTATTTTTCGTATACAAAATTCCTGAATCTGACTTTTGAAATCTTCTAAATTAAATTCCTGAAGTCTATTTAGTTTTATAAAGTTTTTATAATCGCTTAAATTAAAAGTAATATTTCCCCGAACATTACATGGTATTCCCAAGTCGGGAAAACGCGAGTCAAATAAATCAAAAGTAGGAGTTCCAAATTTTATTTGAACATTACCAGATAAATTGAAAAAATATATTTCTGCTTGAAATGGCGATTTACCATCCCAACCCAAACTAACAAGGCTTGTTAATATTGGGAAATTATCAGTTTTAATAAAACTATCAAATGGACCAGGTATAAAATCCTGCATGGTACCATTGTTTTGTTTATAGAATAACACTGCCATTTCTCCATCTTTAACTCTAAGGCTACTACCATAACGAATGGCATTTTCTTTATTTGTAGCATTGGCCTCGCCTGCTGGTTTCCATTTCCAAACTAAATATTCTTTTTCGTCACAGCGGATAACATCCATCATTCCACCTTCATTGTTTTTTGATCCAAATAATCCCATGTTTTTTATTTTTATAAATTAAAAATCAAATTCGTCCTCTACTTTAATTTTACTGCCCTCAGGCAATTTTTCATTCACAGCATTTTTTAGTAAAATATACTGTTTGTAATATTTAATTTCAAATTGCTCTGAATCATATTCAGCACTATTTTTTATCCATGAAATTTTATTTAATTCGTTTTTTGAGCTAATAAAATCCGCTGATTCAATTTTTTTCTCAATACTTTTTAAGGCCTGTTCTAATTCTTTTAATTGAATTTTTGATTTTACCTCAATATTGTTTTGAGTTGATTTTATATTTAACAATTCATTTTTAGCAAAATCAATTTTATTTACATTGATTAAACTATCTACTTTTAGCATAATTTCAGTTTCTGAATTAGACAATTCATTATTTATTTCAGTATTGGTTTTTGGTTCAGGTATAACATAAGCAATTGTAAATATAGATATTAATACTCCATAACTAATCCATTCGAAAATTTTACCTTTTATGGCTTCATTTTCAATTATTTTCCAATCATTTTGATATTGTTGAATTTGGGCTTTATATTTATTATTTACACCATATAAGTTTTGAAAGCTTCTTACTTTTTCATCAAAAGCGGCTTTTAATGGTTTTAAATTCGCTGTAGGTTTTGCCGCCTTTTTAAAAATAGAAATAATACTATAAACTAAAAAGATTATTCCTAAAACAGCAAACCATCCATTTACTTTATATGCTAAGAGAAAAGAAGCAATGGTAAATAAAGGCATAGATACTTTAGCATTTTTATTGAAAGAACTTAAGATTGTTGGGTTCTCAATTTCCTTCATTGACCTAATTATACCTTCTAAATCCGATGAAATGTTTTCAATCGAATTAGCTCCTTCTTGATTGATTACAAAATTACACCATTCACAAATAGTAGTATTTGCGGGTAAATCAGCCTTGCAACTTGGACATTTAATAGTTTGTGACATATATAGATTATTTTATTTTAGAATAATCAGTTTTAACAATGTTGTTATTAATATAATCGTTGGAATTATCTCTCCATAATGTCATTTTCAGTTTGGATATAGAATTAACAAAACCCCTCAATCCACCCGCTTCTTGATCCGACTTTTGTAAAGCATATTGTTGTTTTTGAGCATCTTTTTGAATGGATGCTTGTCGTTTATTTTCTTCCTCGTCTATTCTTAGTGCTTCTTCTTTTAACTTCACAGCATCTTTATGTTTTTGTATTTGAAATTCCCACTTTGCCTTATCGTCTGCTGCTAATTTCCCTTGTACTTCTCTCATTAAATTTCCTGCATCAGGCTCGCAAGTGGAGAAAGGACTTATTGAATTAATAATTTCTGCAACTCTTGCTGCTCCTGTTAGATTTTGATTTGCCATCCAAGTGGTTTTAGCATCTCTCATTATCAATAAACATTCTTTATCTATTTTTTGCTGATAAATAAATTGCATGGTATCCATACATTTAAAATAGCAATTTTCGCATACATCTGGAACCGCTACTAACTTTAAAATTGCAGCATCATACTCGCCTTTTTTTGATAAACTTATGGCATCACGTATAATAAAAGCACATTGAGTATTATACAAATCAATGATTTTATTTTTACCCGTTTCAATTAAAGCTGTTATTTCTTTATTTCTAACATTGATGTTTTTAATTGCGTCAATGTATGCTTTGTTTTCATTAGTCCCAACTCCTTTAACTTTAATACTAGTATTGGCAAATCTTTTCAAATCAATGGCATCAGCTATAAAAAA
>CAIUQQ010000396.1 GCA_903901345.1 uncultured Bacteroidota bacterium
TGAACCCTAATATCACTTTGTAACTCCAAAATTTGTTCATTTTGAGAATTTATCTTTTTAAGTTGTATATCGTCTTTACTTTGCATTGGTAACTCAATACAAAAAGTGCTACCAACTCCAACTTCACTTTCAACATCTACGATTCCATCCAAAGTTATCATTAATTTTTTAACAACCGAAAGTCCTAAACCAGTACCTTCTATTCCTGAATTTTCAGCATCTATTCTTTCAAATGGATTAAATAACTTTTTTATATTTTCTGCTGAAATGCCATTACCTGAATCAGTTATTGAAATTTTCAATTTACTAACTTCATTGTTAATTGAATCAATAATACTTGTGCCTATTTTAATAGTTCCTGCAAAATTATTGTATTTAATAGCATTGTTTAAAAGGTTATATAAAACTTGTGTAATTAGCTTATTGTCCGATTTTATAATTGTAGGAATTACAATAGGATGTATCATTTCAATTTTTAATTCCCTATTTAATATTGAAGGCTTTAACGCGTCAACAACTACATAAATAGTTTCCAAAACATTTACACTTTCATGCTTATTAATAATGTATCCTGATTCTATTTTTGATAGGTCAAGTACTTCATTTATTAAACCAAGTAAATGTTTGCCGCTGCTTAAAATATGGCCAACCCCACTTTTTTGTTTAATAGTAAGTTCGCCCATTTCCATTAATTGTGCAAAGCCCAAAATGGAATTCAAGGGTGTTCTTAATTCATGGCTCATTCTTGACAGAAATTCACTTTTGGCAAGGTTAGCGTCTTCTGCTTCTTTTCGGGCTTTATTGGTTTCTGCTTCCGCAAATATTTGATCGGTAATATCTCTATTTGTTCCTAATATATGAATAGGTTTGTTTTGTTCGTTAAGTTGAATAATAGATTTTGAATTTACAAATCGGATAGTTCCATTTGGCAAAATTATTCTAAAAACAATATTTATATCTCTTCTTTCATTTACAGATAATTGGAATTGGGAATTTGCTAATTCAAAATCTTCTGGATGAATGAGCGTTTTCCAAAAACTATTTTCAATGAATAAGCCTTCTTTATTTATTCCATAAATATCAAACATTTGATCATCCCAAATAATAATATCTCTTTCTATATCGTAATTCCAAATACCAATTCCTACCGATTGAGTGGCAAGTTTCATTCTTAAAGCAGTATCTGACAGTTCCTTTTCAATTTTTTTCCTTTCACTTATATCTCTAACAATAAATAAAACTCCCGTTGGATTATTTTTTTTATCTTTTAAAATACTGGCATTTACTTCACCAAAGAATGTAGATTCATTTTTACAAAGCAGTGAAAATTCGTTATAACCTAATACAGAACTATTTTTTAAGTCAACCATTAATTTATAAACTTTTTTATGGTAATTAGGATGAATAAAATCAAAAACTTTTCTACCTAAAATTTCCTGTATATTACTGTAACCAAACATTAAAGTTGTGTTTTGAGTAACAAACTCAACTATTCCATTTAACGATGAAATAACAACACCATCGGGCGAAGTTTCAATAATGGTTCTTAATTTTTCTTCGCTATCAAATAATGCAGCTGCTGCATTTTTTCTTTCTGTAATGTCTATTGCTATTCCGCCCAAAAGTGGCTTTTGACCAGGAGCAGGAATGGTAAACTTTTGTTTTTCATAAAAATGTGTTTTACCATCTAAATTTGTAAAACTTTCTTCTATTTTAACATAATTACTTTCTAAAGTTTTTTTATCATCGATTATAATGCGTTCTGCTGTTTCTTTATCAAATAAATCAAACAACGATTTATTAATCCAATTGCTACTGCCTAATGCTTTATCCATGGCAGTGTTACTATAAATCATTTTACTTTCACTGTCTTTTATAAAAACCAACGCAGGCAAATGTTCCATAAATTTAGCAAATTGAACTTGGCTATCGAACAATGCTTTTTCTGCTAATTTTATTGCAGTTATATCTCTTAACGAAGTTACTCTAACACTTCTACCTTTAAAATCCATCATTTTTCCGGTAAGCATACACGGAAAAGTAGTTCCATCTTTTTTAAGTGCTGTAACTTCATAAGGTTCTTGGTATCCAGCAATCATGTTTTGCATTACCAAGTCTCTATCTTCAGGAATAATCCAATCGGTACCATACCTGCCTAAAGCTTCTATATCAGTATAGCCAAATATTTGTCGGGCAGCTTCATTTTGTTCAATACAAATACCTTTTTCCGAAAAAAAGATAGCATCAAAAGCAGCTTCATTCAAATCCCTATGGGTTTCTTTTCTTTCTATTAAATCTTCTAATATTCGTTTATTTTCTGATATGTCTAAATGAAAACCCGACATCAATAACGGTTTTCCATCGCTATCCCAAGTATGAACTTTTCCATTAGATAACACCCAAACCCATTGACCATTTTTGTGTTTCATTCTTGCCTCAATAGAAAAATATTCAAACTCTCCATTAAAATGCTTTTCAAATGTTTTGCCAGAAATAATAGCGTCTTCAGGATGAATTTTGTTAATCCAAGTTTGAATATTAATAGGTGCTAATTCTTTTAGAGTATGGCCCATTATTTGAGCCCAACGCTCGCTAAAAATAGTTTCGCCTGTTTGAATATTCCATTCCCAAGGCCCTACATTTGTTCCTTTAATAATATCATTTAAGCGGTTTCTTTCAAAAGCTATGCTATCAATTCTTTTTTTCTGCTCAGTAATTTCCTCAAAAATATAAAACCTGCCAAAATATTCATCATTTTCTCCTCTTATTTGGGTAGAAAACCGTTGGATAGTTCTGTTATTAGTAAATGAAATTTCATCAGTAATTACTATTCTATTATTTTCATCTTGCAGTGGTTTGCACGATTCGGCAAATGCAGGAATATCCATTAACACAGGCAAACAATCAGGAATGATATCATTGTTTTTCATTCCACCATTTTTCATTTTTTCGGCTAAATGTTCTATGCCCCAAATTTCACAAAAACGGTTATTAAAATACAGAATATCATCGTTTCTATTGTCAACCACCAAAAAACCCAAAGGCGATAAATCAGTCATTAATTTCAATAATGTTTGATTCCAAATCAATTGATTTTCTGCTTTTTTGCTAGCAGTAATATCAGTAATTGATCCATGCCAAAGTATAGAACCATCTGCTTCAAGTTCGGGCATAGCTTTACCTAATAAACATTGTACAGTGTTATCATCAAATTTAACGCGAAACTCTTGTTGCCATAAAGAAAGTGTTTTTGCCGAAAATTGAATTGAATCAACTACACTATCATAATCATCGGGATGCAAAACTGAAAACACAGAACTTGCATCGAGTAAAACATCTTCAGGATTTACACGATAAATGTTTTTAATACCATTACTACTATAAGGAAAACAGCTGCTGCCATCAGGTAATAGTTTGAATTGGTATATCATACCAGGAACCCTATTGGCTATTTTATTTATAAAATTATTGCTATTAACTAAAAGTGATTTTTGTTCAATCACTTTATTTTCAAGATTTGTATTTAAATCTTTTATTTTTTCATCATTAATTTTGCTTAGTGTAATATCTTCTTGAAAAACTATATAATTCTCTTTTTCACCGCCCCCATTTACTAATTCCGAAATACTAATATAACAATTAAAAAGTTCTCCATTTTTCTTTTTATTTATAAATTCACCTTTCCAAACACCTTTGTCTTTTAGGGTTTTAAAGGCAATACTGTATGCTTCCTTTGTTTTAGTTCCAGTACTAAATATGTTTAAATTTTTGCCAATTACTTCTTCTTTGTAATAACCTGTAAGTTCAAATACTTTTGGATTTACATATTCAATTTTCCCAATTGCGGTTATTATAAATATTAAAATATTGCTTTGCTCTATTGCATTAAACAATCCTTCCTTTTTATCTATTTTTTTATTTTTATTAATTAAATTTTCGTCATTTAATTTTTTTAAAAATAAA
>CAIUQQ010000397.1 GCA_903901345.1 uncultured Bacteroidota bacterium
CACCCATACCCAATGATTCTGCTACTGATATTCCGAAATTTTCTTGATGACTCCATAAAATCATGGCTTTTGCATTGGCTATTAATTGCCATTTTTCATTCCCCATCACCATGTCTCTCAATTCAATTGAATGCTTTAAATGATTGATACCTTTTAACAAACTTTGAATGTATTTTCCATATTCACTATTTAATCCGGGACCAACTATGATAAGTTTTGGCAATTTTATATGATCATTTAAAAGTAAATAATGAAAAGCATGAATAATAGTATCAATTCCTTTTTTATGGTCAAATCTCCCTAAAAACAAGAAATAATCACTGGCCTCGTTTTGTTTATAAATATCATTTGGAACAGCAACTCCATAACCTAAATTAAATATTTGTTTTGGGTTATAATTAGAAAATGTTTTGGAAGCAATTTCCATTTCACCGTTGGAAGTGTAAATGATTCCAGTAGCATTATTTATATTGTTACTTTCAAATATGTGCCAATAAAAATAATTCCGAATTGATTTAATCAATCTTTTCTTTTCTGTTTGAAAATAGCTGTCTAACATTCCATGAGGGTATATGAAATGTTTTATTTGAAAATTAGGTTTAAATTTTCGAAGTGCTTTTATTGCTTTTGTAACAGCAAAACTATGGTAAATCCAAATACCATGAACTATAACAACATCGTAATCTTTTAGATTATTAATTAACCAATGAAACAATTTTTTACTGTATTGCCAACTAGTTTTTTTTTCTGCTAAGGCAATGATAATGTTTTGACTATTTTTAATAAATAACTCATCAACATTATCTAAACAAACAATTGTGGTTTCAACATTCAATTCATTAAAAAAAGGAGTTATGTAATTAATGCCATTTGGAGGTCCACCTGTTTTGGGGTCCATACTAGCAATTACTCTTAAAAGTTTAATTGGTTTCAATTAATTAACAAATCCCTCTGTTCTTAAAAAATATTTGCTAGTTTTATTTAATTCCTTAATTGGTATTGTGGGTACTCCACCATATAAAAAATATTCATTTAACTGTACTTTATTTAACAATGATTTTGCACCCAAAACAGAAAATGAAGGTAAAACTGCGCCTCCTAAAATAACTACGTTAGTTCCAACAAAACAATAGTCGCCAATATTAATAGGAAAACTATCTTGTCTATTCATTTCAATATTAATTGAATGAGTTAAAAATTGCGATTGATAGCCTGCAATTGTTGTGTACTTTCCAATATTTATTTGGTTAGTACAATCAAAATGATGTTGTTTGGTAATGGATGATTGTTCGCCTAAAACCAATTCTGGTTTTCTATTTAATTGATGAGCAAAATGTTTTTTATTTCCTTTTAAACTAAATCCTGTTATCCAATTACCTCTGCCAATTTTTGAAGCATACATTAAATGAATTTTATTTAAATGAATTGCTACATTTAAATGTCCAATTTTACTGTTTTCTTCCATGATTAAATGATCAGGATAAATCCACGAAAAACCAATTCGAGCAGTTTTATGAAGTTGGTACCCAAAAAAAAGTTGCAGTAAAATTCTTTTTAAAAACCACGGAAACGGTATCAATAAAAGTTTAAATATATTTTTCACTCATTAAATACTTTTATAAAAATCAATGTAACTTTCAATCATTTTTTGCGTTGAAAACTGTTTTACATTTTCAAATCCAAGTTGAATTAATTTTTCTCTTTTATCCAAATTGCTAAGTGTTAAAAACTGTTGTAAAAAGTCATTTACACTAGATGGATTTGCAACTAAAACACCCTCTCCTCCTATTTCTGGCATGGGTTCTATATTTGAACATATAACTGGCGCACCACAGGTTTGAGCTTCAATAATTGGCCATCCAAATCCTTCTGAAAATGATGGAAAAACCAAAGCATCACAGGTATTGTAAAGTAAATTTAATAATTCATGGTTTGGCTTTTCTATAAAATATATTCTATTACTCACATTTAACTGATATGCTAAATTGATAATATCATTACTTGGTTTTTGCCCTGCAAAACATACTATTCCATTGTAATTGCTTGATAACTCATTTAACATTTTAACAAGTAAAATTCTGTTTTTTCTTTCCAAATTTGAACCAACATGTAACAAAAAATTGGTCGGGGGAAAATTGTTATATTTTGTTTTTAAATGTCCTATTTCAATTTGAGTTAGTTTACTGAAATTTGCATTTAATCCATTGTAAACTACTTGATAATTTTTAGAAAAAAAATCCAATGAAATTTCTTTGAATTGTTTCAACGTGTTTTTTGAAACAAATGAAATATGAATGTTTTTTGATAGATTTTTTAAAATATTTTTTTGAAGATTTTTACCAAAATTACTCGTATTGCAAAAAGCATCTTTAAAACCTAATGCTCCTCTAATTGCTAATACATCATGACAGGTTACTATTACTTTATTTATAGGAAATATTGGAACATATACTGCATTTGAATGATCACAAATGTGATAAATAACTTTTTTATTAATTATATAGTTTTTAAATACTTTCAAATAAAACACTATGGGCGTAATGAAGTATTTATCTATGTATGAAAACCACTTTCCAATTCCCGAATTGGTAGTTTTAAAAAAATACCCAAATATTATAATTGGATTCCAAATACTATTTTGAATTTGATGAGTATTTAAACCATTTGCTAAAACATTAACAAATCGGTTCATACTTTCTTGTTTATCTTTTGAATAATTTCCAACTAAAATTACTTGAATCATATTTCAATTAATGGAGTATTCTCTTTAGTTTTAAATGAAGCAATGATCAAACCACTGACCAATACACTAAAACCAAGAGATGTTGGTTGCGACCATCCACCCTGAGGCAAAACAAATAATGTGAATGATAAAATAATCCATGGTAAAATTTCGTTTTTTATTAAATATTTCCATGCCCAAGTTGCTAATTTAATGGTTATTAATATTCTAATCATTATCATTCCTATTCCTAATAAGGGTCCTAATTCTCCTATTAATCTGCCCCATTCTCCTTCTGAAATTAGAAATGTACTCTTACTTGTTAAAATATTACTACCTACGTTGGTTCCATAACCTAATCCATAACCTAAAAATGGTTGACTGGATGATGATTTCAATGCGTTGATTAATCCGCCCAAATACCTATCTAAAAATACTGATTCAATTCCACCTTCTGATTTATTTGCAAGTTCTAATCTGGTGGAAAATGCTTCTACTCCAATTGAAAACAAATCGAATAAACTTAAAAATAATACAATTAGTGTAAATCCTAATATCATTATTATACCTTTACTACTATTATCTTTCACCCAATTTATTCCTATAATAGTAAATATAAAACTAATAATTATTTGAAATAACAAACTCCTACTTATTGAAAATGGAATGGCTAATAGTAATGCTATTGTTGCAAGAAATAATACTAATCTATTAACTTTTGTTGTATCTATCCAAAAATACAAGACAAATACCGCCACTAAACTGAAAAAAGAAGTAACTCCACTTGTGAATGAAAAAGTTCCAGGAGGACGCATATATCCCATGGCACCACTAAATCCACCTCCAATCGACTCTCCAATCCCCTTATTTACCCATGCACTTTGAGGACTAAAAAACTGAATACTTATTAATAATGACATTGGTATAGAAATGAACAAAATAACTTTACCCATTTTAATTACATCATCCCTATTAAATACCATTCCAATTAAAAATATCATTGGAAAATGTATCAGGAAAATTCTTGCACCATATATTGCAACATAGATATTACCATGCCCTATTAACATGGTTGCAGTAAAACTGATTAATACAATTAAAATTGCATAAAATATATAACTATTAAAAAATATAATTCTGTTATAGCTTGCTGAAAAGAATAAGTATAATACCAATGGATCTCGAACTAATAATAATGGAGTAGAAAATTGAGGTAAAACCCATTTACGCAATGCTCCCTCAAAAATTAGTAATATAAAATATAGCCATATG
>CAIUQQ010000398.1 GCA_903901345.1 uncultured Bacteroidota bacterium
AATTTCACTTTTTGGTTTTGTTGCAAACTTAAATACATTTCCTGTTACTATATCCTTGCTATACCTGATGATTAGTTTGGTAAATATTTTTATCAATTTAGTTATCGTCATTTTTTTTATATTCAATTATTAAATAGGAACTGTATTCTTTTAAAAAAGAGTTTGCTATTATTAAATCAATTTTCACTAAAAAATTTCGTGCAAATTTTGGAAACCTATGAATTGGAAAAAACAGGAGTCCAAATGTTTGATTTATTTTAAAATGATGATTTTGTTTCAGTACTGCTATTGAAGTGCTATAAGCTCCATGCCATTCATTGGTTTTAAAATTCAATAATTCCCTTCTTTTTATTGATGGAACATCAAAAATAATTCGCCCATTTGGCTTCAAAATCCTGTAACATTCTTCCAAAATTTTATCTACTTTATTCTGGTTTAAATGCATAAAAAAATGGAAACTAATAATGGTATCAAAAGTATTGGCTTCAAATTGAGTTTTTTCAGCATCAGCAAGATATATACTTTTGTTTTGAAATTTATGTTTTGAAATTTCAATCATTTTAGAACTGGCATCTACTCCAAAATTAGCATAATTCAATAACCTCCCACTTCCACATGCTAAGTCTAAAATCATCTCCTTACTATTGGTCAATAATTGATTCAATATATTTCTTTCCTGTTTATCTATGAACTTACCATAAGTATTTTCAAACCTATTTTCATCATAGGTTTCAGCCAAGTTATCATAGTAATCAATTATTTTATCCATCGTTTCACTTTAATTTTTTTGTATACTTAAATATTTAATGAGTGCATGGTATTATAACTTTCAGCACCAATTTATTCTCCATATAACTTGTTGTAAATTAAAAGAAAAATTCTATGAAATAAAAAAGGCAAATTGATAATAGGACTTTGTTTGCAATATTTCTTATTACCGCAGCGCAGTTACTGTCCATATTCCATTTTGTTCTTTTTGAAGCCATACACTTACAGCCATGTCTTTTGAATTACCTATTACTTTTATTTCAAAATTAGCTTGTCCGAAGTCATTTGTAACATTGATATTTCCTTTCGGAAATGTACCATATCCTTTAATTCCTCCAGTTTCGTTTATAATGTCATTATTTGTTTCAATACTAAGAATTGCTGTTTTATATGCCTCCGAAGTTTTTAAAGCTGTTCCTGTAAACAAAGAAGTGAACCCAAAAAAAATCAAACAAATAACTACCAATGCAATGATTCTATATGACTTTTTTGCTTTGTTTGGATTTTTCAAAACAATTGTTTTTGCAATGTTGTCACCCAGCCTTTTTTTATTGTTGTTGAATGCTAATACCAAAAGTTCAACTGGCCAAATGATAAGGAATAAATTTCTGATTATTAGTTTTGCTTTTGAAGGAATTTCGCTTGTATCATTTTCATCTCTTACCATAATTCCCATGATCCAACGTCCTAAACTAATTCCATTTATCAAGTCTTTACAGAAGTAAATTATAAAAATTGGAATCAATACCATCATCATTGTATTAATCATTTGACCAAAATCGTTATTGTCAATGAAGTTTGGTCCTATTATTATAAAAATAGTTGAAACTGCTAAAAAAGTTAATACAATATAGTCAATAATAAAAGCTGCAGCACGTCTTTTTCTACTTGATTGAATCATGGTTAATTCGTTTGTTTGTTCTGTCATTGTTATCGGTTTTTAAATTAGTTGTTAACGCTTACCTTTTTTTTAAATATTGAATATTTTATTTGGTTTTATTCGTTTCATCATCCAAATTATTTTGCGCTGTAGTTGACATGATACGCGACAGAAAAAAAATAGTTCCATTTGCCCTCCATTTTTTTGTTGCCCAAATTACCCCTATTACAAGCCCAATAGACGCTACAATTATTCCAATTACCAAGCTTGCAGTGGAAGGTTGTGGAAAATAAATGAAAGCACCAACAGCTATACCTATTAATAGTGGTGAAGCCATAATTTGTATCCATCCCAATAGCTCTGTGAACCATTCAAATACTTTGGAAAATAAACTATCATTCTTCTGCATGTATTCTTTTTTTTTCTATAATAAATACTTATTCGGTTTATTCATATTACCGCTAAGGTTTAGGTTTGGCGAATATATATATTTATAAACACTCATTTATTTGCAGTGCAATGATGCGCCAATTTTTTCAAAACTATGTTGATGGTTATTTTGCTTTGTCAAGGTTATTTGTAGGTTTTGAAATATTAAATTTTTTATCTGAAAATTTTATATATGTTGTATCAAAAAGGTTAGGTTGGTCATGTTCATGAAATATAAGTCCCTCCACAATTAGTATGTAGTTAGCAATACCTGCTGAATCTTTTGGTAAAATGTGTTCATAAAAATGACTGGCGTATTGGTCGCCACCAGTTGAATTAAAATATTCATTTAAAAAATAAATTTTATTGTCAAATGAAACATAGTATCTAGCATAACTGGTATAATCGCATGCTTCTGTTCCATGATTAAGTTTGAAAACAAGTTTTTTTCCTGCCAATTCTTGGTAGCCAAGAGATTCAACGTATACTGGTCCTTCCCCTTGAAATGAATCTTCAAATATTAATTGATTACCTTTAAATATATGCATATAACCAGGGTTTGAAAATCCAAATTCATTTTCATCATTCTTCAAATAACCATACACAATTTTGAATTTACCAACAATCATTTCATGTGCTTGGGTCATGGAAATATTATCTGCATCTTTTATATTATCCCTTGAATTTGTAAATTTCTTAGCGGGAGTATTGGAATTGTTTTCGTTTTGCTGGCTGGCATTGTCATTGCAAGAAATTGCAAATAACAAAACTATAAAAGCTGAAAGCATGCAAATAAAATATTTATTAAACATATGTATTTATAAAATTTGAACTCATGTTTTGTGTAAAGAATTCAACTTCAAAGTTTAAAATTACATTTATTCGTTGAACTGGCAAATCAAATCTGTGCTGTTGCTAAATTGCATAGCTTTCAAAAAAAAATTACTAATTTGTGAATGAAAATGAGTTCAATATATTTTCTCCAATTTCCTTAAAGTTTGCAAAAGTATTTTGCTGGCATGTAAGCGTTAGCACATATGCTTTCTCTTTTTCAACCCAATAATACTGTTCAAATTTTAAATGGTATTGCCCTTGATCTCCAGTATAAATCAATTGATGATACTCCTTATTTCCATTTTTTATTCTTTTACTTTCTTGGATGTTTGAATTTGTAATCATTGATTTAACTTGTCCTTCCGAGATTTCAGAATATTTATCTAAATCAATATTTCTGCCTGTTAAGTCCTGAATTATCAGATTCACATTTTCCCTAAATTGGTCTTCTTTATTTTCCAAAGAGGATAGTAAAATAAAACTTGTCCCCATTTGCCCGTTTTGATTTAATTCCCAATTAGACGGATATTGAATAGCATAATTATTCTCACTCAAAGTTTTCCAACCTTCAATTGTTTTGGTTTTGTTTTCACCTGATTCTTGTTTCACTGATGTTTGCCCACAAGCAATTAGCGTGAATAGTAAAATAGTGGCTGTTAAAAATTTTGTCATGGTTTTGTTTATTTATTTTTTAGTTTTAAGTGTTTATCTCTTGTTATTTATTTGCTGCTAACTTATATATAAGGATGTTTATTGCCATTCTTATTTAACAAAAATATTCTTTAATTTTATTTATCCAAATCATCAAAAAAGCCATTATTGATTGAATGGTTTTTTGGTTTTTTTGTAAAGCAATGTAAGTGCATCGTAATCTATTTTTGAATGATGTCTTTTGTCGCGGGGAATTTGTGGAATGCTCATGAATTCAATGTCTTCATACCTTTTATCTTCATTCATCAAATCAAGTTTTATGCGTTGCAATGCTATTTCGTTAGGTGTTTCAATTATCACTACAGGTTTGTTATCATCAGAAATGATTGTTCCAAATACATGGTGCTTATTCATGAAGTCGGATTCAAATAAAAACGGATAAAATATTTTTCCTTGCCAATGAATAATTTGCTTACACCTGCCAAATAAAAACAATTTACCTTGTTGCACAAAACCCGCATCACCCGTTCTGTGCCAAATTTTACCACCTACATTTATTTTGTTTTTTTTAATGGCTTCAGGATTATTAATATACTCTTTTAGCACATGATTTCCAGTAACGCATATTTCACCAATTTCATTTTTGGGAAGCATCATTTTTGTAAAATCATTTTCATCTAATGGCATTATTTCGTCTTCATGTATGGGTAAAATAGCGAGTTCACAATTGGCATCTATTTCACCTACATATAATCCATCGGAAAGGTTATGGTATTCCAAAAAAAGTTCATGTCCGTTGCATTCACTGATTGGTTCTGCTTCGGTAGAGCCATAAACAACCGTAAATTTAGTATTGGGAAAAGTTTTTGAAATAGCGCCCGCATCGTCAGGAAATACTGGTGCTCCACCAGTAATAATTTGTTTTATTATTGGTAATTTCAAGTTTTCACTTTGCATGTATGCAGCCAATGCTAATGTATAATAAGGCGATGCAATGAGTTCCTGAACTTGATATGTGTTAAGCTGTTCAAATATTGATGATGGATTAAATGAAGCAGGTTTTGTTACTTTAAAATCGGCAATTACCGATGTTTTTCCAGTTCCCAAATTCATAAATAATACAATGGGTAACATGGTCATTGAAACATCAATATTAACTTTATTCATGACCGGCTCCAATGCTTGAAACTGATAATTTAAAAACTGATGGGTACGTTTTGCAGCCTTTGGAATGCCAGTGCTTCCGGTAGTAAACGTAATTAATGCTACGTCATTTCCGTCTACATCTACGCCATTAGCAATGGCATTTTCAATAGTTTTGGTTGATGAAAGTTTAATAGGAATTTTTCTGGTTTCGGATAAAAAAAAACTTAGAAGTCTTATTTTTAAAGGAGCTATAAATCCTTTGCATGCTGCAATTTTGCAACAAATTTGTAAGCGTTCTTTGTTTACCCATTCGTCTAAAAAAACTGCGGTTGCGCCTATATTAAACAAGGCAAGAACAATGCTGTACAAATCAATTCCCATGGGAACAAATACCAATACGCGGTCGCCTTTTACTATGCCTTTTTTTATAAAATAAGCGGAAGTGTCATGTACTTTTTGTTGCAGATTTTTATAAGTAATGCTTTTGTTTTTTTCAATGATTGCTAAACGTTCCGGAAATTGATTGGCAGCTATAAAAAACAAGTTAGAAATATTATTGCTCATAAAGATGTTCCGTATAAATGGTAGTTTTTATAATTTATTCCTGAAAAATGATGAGATAAATTTTTGGATGTATTGTTAACGTGCATAAATGCATGAATAATATAAGTATATCCGTTTAACGATAAATGCTTAATAAAATGATTGGCTATAACATGTAAAACTCCAGCATATTTGCGTTCTGGCAAGCGTGCCAATGTTTTAATGATTGCGCCTTTTTTGGTACTATAAAAATCAGGAATGGCAAAAAACACGCCTACCATTTTCTTGTTTTCATCTTCGGCAATCCAAACAAAATTTTTGTCCAATATTTGTTTCAATGGCAAGTATTTTTCAAGGAATGTTTGCTTCGAAATTTCAGTATATAAAAAGTTATTTTTAAAAGTTTCACAAATAAATGGATACAAAGCATCCAATTCTTTTTCGTATTCTTCTACATTTATGTTGCGAATAGTTATTTGCTGCTCCGCAATAATTTTTTCCCACCTTAACAAATACGGATCGTCAAAATTTAACTGGGTATCAAGTTGCGATACATAATTTGCAATTTCATTAAACCCACTAGCCGCTAACTGTTCATTATAATATAAATGATGATAAGGTTCTAGAAAAAATTGTGGCTCACTGTTATCCATGCTGAACCGATAGGAATCCCAAGTAGAACCATTCATTGGTCCAATTAAAAATTCAGCTCCTAAGGCTTTTGCTTCCTCTTTTATTTTGGTTAATAATAAATTGGAAACTTCTAAATTATTTACACATTCATACAAACCAAAACACAAGGCTTTACTATTATGATAGGTAAGTTCAGGATTATTATACAAGGCAGCACGAGCAGTTGTTTTATAACCATCTATTACCAAAAAATATGAGTGTAAAAAAATATGAGTGCATGCATCTTTCATCCAAAATCGCGGACTTTTTTGCTCATATATTTGAGTTGGAAAAGCGGTAAACTTTTCAAATAATGGGTCATGCTCCGAAACAAATGATATAACCTGCATGCTTTATTTGAAAATATAAAAATTATAATTGATTAACTCCATAACAATTAATGCCGCTATTGGAATGGTAAAATTATCGAGTCCGTTTTTGCTAAATGCTTCTGTGAGTGTGGTAACCAATGAAATGATTACCAATGAAGCAATAACAATTAAACCAATATTATTTTGAGGTAACAACAAATTGAATAAAACAAATGCTACTACAAATGCCGTAATAAAAAACACCATACTGCCTAACCATGATTTTGTTTCATTGCCAATTTTATAAGTTTTTACTGCCCATTTTTTTCCTATCAATGCTGCCAAAGGATCGGCTGTAGCCATTATCATTATTGGAAGATAAAACCAAATATATGGCTTAGTATCTAATGGCGTTTGATGCGATGAATAATCCAAAAAACTTATATAAACTACTATTGGATACATGACACTTCCTAAAGTAAATCGGCCAATTGCATTGATAGATTTTAACAATTTAAATTTTAAGCTAGTTATTAAAAGCAAAAGAAATGCAGCACAAATTATCAATACTGACCAATGACTGGAAAACAATATAGGAAATAACAAAGTAAGCAAACCAGTTCCTATATGAACATATTTACGGGTGAATTCGGCTTGAATTTTAAAATAATGATACAAGATTTCAGCGAAACCAAACAACGCCAAAAAATATCCCGTTAGTATTGCAATGTTATTAAAGTCTATGATCATATTCTTTCATTTACAATAAAGCTGTGGTAAAAAAATCCTTTATCAACTGAAGTAAGTTGCTTGGAAAATGCTTCATCATATTTATATTTTTGAGCATCGGCAATGGCTAAATTCCGTTGAACCATAAGGTTCCAATAAGCAAATATTGCTCCTTTGGGGGAATGCAATGAAAGTTCATTGGTTATAGCCGTAAATACATTTGAAGGCATGTATTCAAATATATTAGAAAGGTTAAAATAATCAAATTGCGGATAGCTAATAAATGCATCTTGCGCATAACCTTTTACCAATTTAATTTTTGAAATATTGTTTTTTATCGCTTGAAAGTTCTCTAATCTTAAATAATGTGGAAGGTTTTCTTCCTCAAACATTCCCAAATGAATGAACTTTAAAAAGTAATTTTGCTGAGCTGCTACTGATTTTAAATGTGTTTCGGCTTTGTTAAAAATGAAGTTAGACACTGGAATTTCTACTTGCTTTAAAAATGCAGGGTCTCTACCAAAACGACCCATTACAAATTCACTAAAAAACACATTGAAGAATAATTTCCATGTTGTAGTATTCCACTTTTTGTGGTAAAATTCCTCTTGTTCTTTTGCTGATTTCTTTTCAAATAATTGATAATTTGTTTTGTAAGAATGAATGAATGGAAGTATCATTTTCCGAAAGAAAATAAAGTACTTTTCAAACTTTCCATTATAAATAATTCCATTTTTTATTAAGTCTAAATTTTGATTCCAATAGGCAGCTGCTTCCTTTGATAGTAATCCTTTTATTTGCTTATAAATATTCAATCTTTGCAAGCTTTCACTTACGCCAAGTACTTCCAAAATTTCATGATGTTGTAACTCTTGGAAACAAATAATTTTAAATTCTGTCAAAAATAATTGCACTTCATTTACGTCAACTGCTACTACTATTTCAGGATTTTGTGTAAGCAATGACAAGCTGTTATCGCCAGCAGATGCAATTGATAAAACTTTTCCTCCAGCATTCATTTTTAAGCCCGCTAATAGTACATCGGCATCTTCCCAGCAATTGGCATAGCGAATAAAATCGAACTTTACTTTTAAATCTAGATTTTCTTTACCCATATTATACTGTAATAATTTTTACTACTCCACTCCTGCCATCCATTTCTATTAAGTCGCCCGATTTTAAAATTTGCAATAAATTACTAATTCCAACAATACAAGGAATTCCCATTTCACGAGATACAATGGCTGAATGACTTAATAAACTTCCACGTTCTACAAGAATTGCAGCAGCTGTAGGAAACAAAGTAACCCAACCTGGATCGGTGCTTGACGTAACCAAAATATCGCCATTGAGTGAATCAATTTCATCGGGATGATGGATAACTTTTACACGTCCTTTTACCACACCAGCACAACAGCCAATTCCTTTTAAATCGCAATTTAAAATTGATTTTTTGTTGCTTCCTTTAAAATCATTGCCAACATTTACCATTCCAAAAGTCGAAAATCTTTCATCCATTTTTACCTGCTGAAAGTTTTCATAATCCTGCTTTCGCAATGCAATTATTTCTTTCAATGATCCATTTACACCGCTACCTTTTATGAAATCAAAAATTTCTTCTTTGGTAAGATAAAATATGTCACACGAATGGCTTATTACATGATTGGCATAAAATTTATTTCCAATCTCCACAAATATTTTCCTCACCATTCCAAAGCCTCTTGTTCTTTCGTAACGCAGGTTTTCGCGGTTACTTACCAAGTATCGTGCTTTTGACAAAACGTAGTTGAAAAGTAATTTCTTGATTGGTTTTTTCTTCAATAATAAATTCACTTTTTCCTCCGCTTGTGTTCGCAAATTTTCCTGATTCGAGAAGGCAAAATTACTAGTATCCAAACCTTTTAAAACATACGATTTGATTACACGAATATAACTTTCTGGATTTTGTGAATAAGTAATCGATTCCAATTTAAGCTCTCCAACTATTCTTTCACCCCATTTATTCAAATAGTTTTTTATAGCTGCTAAAATTTCATGAAATTCAGGTTCGTGAATTTTTTTCCAAATAATGGCTTCCTCATTTTCTGTAAAAAGCTGTTTAGCTTTCTCATTTTTCAAAACCATTTCTGAAATTTTTAAACCTAATTGAACTGGTTCGGTAGAAATAATATCATTTGCACCGCTTAAAAGTTCATTGTGCAATGTTCCGTGTTCATCTAATTTATAAGAAACCACAAGCTTTTGCAAAACTCCAAAATAGATCATTGCAAAGAAATCATTTACCAATGGTGCTTTCCATTTTTTTACCAATGTTTGTTCAAAAAACTGGTAGTCTTTCATAAGCACTTCTGCACTTCTGTTGCTAAAATCAAACTGATTATATTTCAACATAATTGCATTGAAATACAATATAAACTCATCGCGTTGTTTTTTAACTGTGTTATGGTTTTTTAAAATGCTATAAAGCGCAATAACAATTTCGAAATAATCTTTGAATCCACTATTTTTATGGTCTGATAA
>CAIUQQ010000399.1 GCA_903901345.1 uncultured Bacteroidota bacterium
AGTATCTGGTTTTGATTTATTAGGTGTTAATGGAATAACACTACGTAAAAACTGTAAAAACATTCCCAAAACTGCAAATGTTCCATTTTTCCTTATCGTTGAAAGAATAAATGATAGCAATAAAAATGTAGCTTTATACGAGCATTTTGCTGATATTTTTGAACTTCCAATAAATAAAGAAGAATTTTTAAGCAGGGCTTTATATATAGTTGAACATCCTCCTCGATACCATCATTCTATTCAAAATGCTAAAAATAATTTTTCAGCATATTCAATGCCTATTGCTAAAAGAGCTTTTGATATTTTGGTTTCTGGTTTGGCAATTTTAGCACTTTCCCCTATTTTTATAATTGTATCTCTATTAATTAGTATAGAAAGTAAAGGCCCTGTTTTTTATTTTAGTAAAAGAGTTGGTACTGGTTATAAAGTTTTTAAATTTTATAAATTTAGAAGTATGAGAAAGGGTGCTGACAATATGCTTAAAGATTTAAAACACCTAAATCAATATGCCAATTCAGAAATAATAAAAGATGAATTTGAATACTTACACAAATCCAGTAAATACGATTTGAAAAGATATTTATGTGATGATTGTAAATCAAGCGGTACAAATTGCAAATCTGAACTCTATTTAGATGGTCATCAAATATGTGAAAAATCGTATTTAGAAGATAATAAAAATAAAACAGGCAATACTTTTATGAAAATAGAAAACGATCCTAGAATTACTCGTATTGGTAAGTTTATAAGAAATACTAGCATTGATGAGTTACCTCAACTTTATAATGTATTAATTGGCGATATGAGTATAGTTGGAAATAGACCATTGCCAATGTATGAAGCTGAAAAAATTACAACTGATCAATTTGCATTGCGTTTTATTGCACCTGCAGGAATTACAGGATTATGGCAAGTTACAAAACGAGGAAAAGGTGGCGCTATGAGTGAGGAAGAACGTATGGAATTAGACAATCAATATGCTAAAACTTACTCGTTTTGGAACGATATAAAACTAATTTTTAAAACTGTTCCTGCTTTGTTTCAAAAGGAAAACGTTTAAGTATTTAGAATTTTAGAACTGATTGGTTGTAAGCATTACCAAAGTGCATGCTTCTATTGCTACAATATTGTTTTTTAACAATAAATTTTCAAATTCATTGTTTTCTGTTCCTGGATTAAATATGACTCTTTTAGGTTTTAAATGAATAATTTTATCGTAATAATCATGCTGGTTTTGTGGACCAATGTATAAAGTTATTGTATCAAAATCTTTATTTTCAGGCCAATCAGTTTGAATTTGAGTAACACCAATATTTCCTTTTTTTAAACCAAAAGCATAAACTTCATGCTTATAATCTTTTAACATTTCTGTTGCTTTAAAAGCATATCTGTCTGAATTTGGAGAAGCTCCAACAATTAAAGTTTTTTTCATTTTCAAAAATAGCAATCCTTATGTTCATTTTGTTATTTTTGTACAATATATTTATTGCAAAATTGCAACATACTAAAAACATAATATTCATTAATGAAAATAAGTTATAACTGGTTAAAAGACACCATTAACATAAATTCTACACCAAGTGAAATAAGCCAAATGCTTACTGGTTGCGGATTAGAAGTAGAACATTTAGAAAATTATCAAAGCATAAAAGGTGGTTTAGAAGGAATAGTTATTGGTTATGTAAAAGAAAGAGAAAAACATCCAAATGCCGATAAATTAAGTGTTTGTAAAGTTGATATTGGTACTGGCGAAGACAAACAAATAGTTTGCGGTGCTCCCAACGTTGCAGTAGGACAAAAAGTATTAGTAGCAACTGTTGGTGCCACATTATTCCCAAGTAAAGGCGAACCATTTAAAATTAGCAAATCAAAAATTAGAGGTGAAATTAGTGAAGGAATGATTTGCGCTGAAGACGAAATTGGTATAGGCGAAAGCCATGACGGAATTTTGATTTTACCAGAAAATTATGAAATTGGTAAACCTGCGTCAGCATATTTTAAAGTTTATAACGATTTTGTATTTGAAATAGGCTTAACTGCTAATAGAGGTGATGCTGCAAGTCATTTGGGAACTGCCAGGGATTTGAGAGCGATTGGTAATTGGCAATTAGCAATAAGCAATGAGCAAATTGAAAGAGATTTTAAATTGGTAGAAATACTCAATATAATCAATGAAATGCCAGCAGCCAGCAGCCAGCAGCCAGTTGCAGTTTCTATTGAAGATACAGAAGGTTGTAAGCGATATACTGGTTTAAGTATTTCAAATATTGAAGTAAAATCTTCACCAGAATGGATACAAAATAGGTTAAAAGCAATTGGAATAAATCCAATAAATAATATAGTAGATGCTACCAATTATGTGTTACATGAATTAGGGCAACCCATACATGCTTTTGATGCAGATAAAATTATTGGCAATAAAATAATTGTAAAAAAAGCAATTGAAGGAAGTAAATTTACTACACTTGATAAAGTAGAACGCGTTTTAAAAGGTTCCGAATGCATGATTTGTGATGGTGAAAAACCATTGGCATTAGCAGGCGTATTTGGTGGATTAGATTCAGGAATTTCAGCAACTACAAAAAATATATTTTTAGAAAGTGCATACTTTGATGCAGCCACCATTAGAAAAGCTGCAAAAGGCCACGGTTTAAGTACTGACGCAAGTTTTAGATATGAACGCGGTACAGATCCAAACATTACAATTGATGCCATTAAACGTCTTGCAAATTTAATTATTGAAATTGCCGGAGGCAATATAAGTTCTAAAATTATTGATGTATATCCTACAAAAATTGAAAACACAATAATTGATTTTTCATTAAATAAATCGAATCAATTAATTGGTAAAGAAATTGAAAAAAATAGAGTTATTGAAATTCTAAAAGCATTAGATATTGAAATATTAGAAGATAAAAGTGAAATTTTAAAAATTTCAATTCCACCCTATCGTTCCGATGTGACCAGACCAGCTGATGTTACAGAAGAAATTTTACGCATTTATGGATTAAATAATATTGAAATTGGAAATGATATCAAATCAACCATTTCGTATAATGAAACCGAAAACAAAGTGAAACTTAAAAATAATTTGGCAGATTATTTAAGTGCAAATGGTTTTAATGAAATAGCTACAAACACCTTAACAAAATCGGCTTATTACATTGAAGAAGAATTGCAAAGTGCAGTAAAAATGTTAAATCCATTAAGCAGTGATTTAGACATTATGCGTTTAAATATGTTGCCAAATGTGTTGGAAGCTATGCAATATAATAACAACAGAAAACTGAGTAATTTAAAGTTTTTTGAGTTTGGAAAAACGTATTATAAAGGAGAAAAAACAGAAGCTGGAGGAATTAATTTATTAGAAAATTATGTAGAACAATCACACTTAATTTTAGCATTAACAGGAACTATTGAAAACGAAAGTTGGACTAACAATAACAAGCCTTCTAGCTATTTTATATTAAAAGGATTTGTTCATAATATTTTTGCTAAAAGTAAAATAAATAAATTAGAATTTTCAAGTATTGAACACCATCAATATAATTTTGCAACTGCTGTTATTTATAAGAAAAAACAAGTAGCAGTTATTGGTGAAGTAAATAAAAATTTTACAAATAAATTTGATTTGAACTCACCAGTATTTTTTGCCGATATAAATATTGATTTATTGATGGAATTTAACAAAACAGAAAAATCATTTATAAAATCTGTTCCAATATTTCCAACTGTTAGAAGAGATTTAGCATTATTAATTGATGAAGCAATAAGCTATTCTCAATTAGAAAAAATAGCTTTAAAAACAGAAAGCAATTTAATAAAACAAGTAAATGTTTTTGATGTGTATAAAGGCGATAAAATAGAAAAAGGCAAAAAGAGTTATGCTTTAAGTTTTCTGTTACAAGATGAAAATAAAACATTAACTGATGAAGAAATAGATTCAGTAATGAATAAATTAATTAAGAACTTTGAGAAAGAAACAGGAGCTATTTTAAGAGGATAATTTAGAAAACACAGAAAAATGGATTCAAATTCATTATTAATTTCAGAAATAAAACTAAAAGTTTTAAAGTTATTGAATCAAAATAAAAAATTGACCACTAGCAATATGGAGTTACAAAATGAGGTGAATGAGTTACGAAAGAATATAGAAAATAAAAAAAATAAAATAGAACAATTAGAAGATAACAATAAAATTATTAAACTTGCGAGTGAAATGCAATTGTCGAATTCAGAAAAAAAGCAGTTAAAATCAGAATTGACTGACAAAATAAAACTAATAGATGATTGCATAAAAATGTTAGGCGAATAAAGAATAAACCTTAACAGATTGAACGAAATATCAATAAATATCAGTATAGCTGGGCGCAAATATCCGCTAACCATCGCTGCAAACGAGGAGCAAAATATTAGGGCAATTAGTAAAATGATAAATGAAAAAATGCAAGCTTATGGTGAGCAGTTTTCATTAAAAGATAACCAAGATGCATTAGCCATGTTTGCAATAGAACTAGCTACTGAATATCAAAAAATAAGTTTGCTTTTGGAAGCAAACACGCAGCAAACAAGCAAAGAATTGCTTGAGTTACAAAAACTACTTGCTACGGTTCAACTGTAAAGAAATTTTTATCGTTTAACTGAGTAATACTAGTAAAGACTAGTTTACTAATTATTTAAAATTTAAAAAAATAAACCA
>CAIUQQ010000400.1 GCA_903901345.1 uncultured Bacteroidota bacterium
GATATTTCTATGAGCATTTGTTAAATATTATTTTTCAAATAAAGATATTCTAAAGTTTTTTACACAATCATTTTTTTTAAAGGTAAAATCAAACAGTAAAATTAATATTTTTTTAGTAATGTTGGCATTCTTTTTTTAATTTAAAGTCATTAATAATCAGATATAAATGCATTTGTTATTAAATATTTTCTAACTATCATTGAACTTTAGTATTATGAGAAAATATTTTTACTTAGTTATTAGTTTATTTTTAGTAAACCATTTGCATGCACAATTTGGCCAACGTCTGTTTCCCTTAAATAATTATAAAATTATAATTGGTGCTGGTACTTCTATTTATTGGGGACCTGGAAGATTACAATCTTTACCCAAAACTAATAATCCAAATGAAATATCTGCCGCTTATACGGCAGGTTTTTTTAAAACCTTTAGCGATAAATTTGAAGTAGGAATTAGGTATAATCATGCTGATTTAAAAGGATTAAGATTTGGTAGAACTTGGGGTTCTACAACCTTTTTTAACTCAACCCTTGACGACATAAATATACAAACAAACATTAGCTTAAATAATAATTTATACTTAAGAGATGAGTTTTATTCAATTAATTTAATTGCTGGTTGTGGAGCGGCAAATTATTCTGCTACTCTTGCTAATGTTGAACCTTATTTAATAAAAAGTTCTGTAGGAATTGGAAGATCAGGACTGAATGATTTACCAAATAAACAATTTGCTTTATATGGTACTATTGGACTTGGATACCATGTTAGGTTGAATCAATTATTAAGTATTGGAATAGATAATTTGTTAAATATTACCAATACTAAAAATATAACAGGATTATTAGATACTCAAAATACTATAATGTATGATTCATATACTGTTCATGTGTTAACAATTGGATTGAGGTTAGGTAAAGGAAATAAACTATTTTGCAACCGACTTTAAATACCACAAATTTTGAATTTTGAAATTATAACCAAATACTTCCCCAATTTAACGGAACATCAAACTGAACAGTTTAAATTACTTTACGATTTATATGTAGATTGGAACAGTAAAATAAATGTTGTTTCCCGAAAAGACATTGAATCACTTTACGAAAAGCATGTTTTGCACAGTTTAGCCATTGCAAAATATATTCAATTTGAAAAAGGCACCAAAATATTAGACATTGGCACTGGTGGTGGATTTCCTGGAATTCCATTAGCAATATTATTTCCTGATACTGAATTTACTTTATGTGATTCAGTGGCAAAGAAAATTAAAGTTGCCGAAGAAATTTCAAAAGGAATTGGTTTAAATAATACTGACTTTGTAGTGGGTAGAGTAGAGAATTTAAAAGAAGAATTTCATTTTATTTTGAGTAGGGCAGTGGCTCCCATGGAAACGCTTTACCGCTGGACGCAAGATTATATAGCTGAAGATTGTTTTAATTCAAAACTGAATGGTTATTTGTTGCTAAAAGGTGGTGATTTAAAAGAAGAAATTAAAGAAATAAAGCGCTTGAATGCTAAATTACATGTTCAAACCGCTGACTTAAGTACTTTTTTTGAAGGAGAGTTTTTTGAAACAAAACAATTGGTTTACATTTTCAAGAATTAATTCAATTCTCGAAAATATAAACCAACTTAACTATTTAATTATTTGCTATTCTGATTGATTGCTTCAATCAATTTGTCTTTTTCTATTAAACCTAAATGTTTCCAAACTTCAGTTCCATTTTTATACAAAATAAACATTGGAATTGATTCTACTTTTAAGGTAGTAGCTAATTCGCTGTTTACATCCACATCTATTTTTTCAACTTTTACTTTGTCTTGCATCGATGTTGAAATTTCTTCAATCATTGGCAACATTTTTTTGCAAGGTGCACACCATTCAGCATTAAAGTCGACTAAAACCAATTTGTTTCCTTTGGTTAGCTCCTGAAATTGTGGAAGACTCATACCTGCTTGTTTTGGAGCGGCTCCATCGGTGGTTTCTGGCAAATTACTTTTACGCCATTGTATCATTCCGCCATCTAATTCATATACTTCTTTAAAACCATCGTTGCGCATTTTTTTAGCTGCCGATGAACTTCTGCCACCACTTAAACAATAAACTAAAACTGGTTTCGATTTATCAAGAGTTGAAATTTGTTTATTAAAATCGTTTCCATTCCAGTTAAAATTTTGTGCATTTTGAATATGTCCGCCTTCAAATTCTTCACTAGAACGTACGTCAATAATAGTTACTGTTGGCAAATCTGCTATTTTCTTAGAAAATTCATTGGCAGAAAGGTTGCTTTTGTATTTTTGAGATTGTCCGTTTGAACAGCTGCTAAATAATATGGTAATTATTGAAATGCTTATAAATAGGTAATTTTTCATATGTTTTTTTTAAGAGTTTTGTTTAATTATTTGTGCTAAATTATTGGCTGAAACTACTCCAGATTGACGCCATTTTATTTCACCATTTTTAAATAAAATAAGAGTTGGTACGCCTTGTATTTGGAATGTATTAGCTACTTGTTGGTTTTTATCTACATCTATTTTTAAAATAGTTGCTTCTGCACCAATTTTCGATTTCAAATCTTCTAAAATTGGTTTCATTGTTTTACAAGGTCCACACCATTCTGCAAAAAAATCGACTAATGTTGGCTTGTCGCTTTTAATAATTTCTGAAAATGTTGCCATAATTATTTTGTTTTTACTTCTTCAAATGCTACTTCTTGAATATTGTCAACGTTAGTTTTATTGATTGGAACAGCACATCCATTTGACCCACAGCAACCGGTATTTGTTACTGCTTGAAACAGAAAGAAAGTTGCAATTAAGCCAGTGATTATGTCTCGCATTTCAATGGCTTGCATTAGGAAAATAACTCCTAATACTAAACGCAATCCGCGCATAAAATTCCAACCTGTAAAAAGTGTTTGTACTTTCATTATTAAATTTTATGTTGTAAACTACTCCACGCACCACCGTTGTGAACATCGGTGTAACCGTTTGATTTTAAAATACCTTTGGCCGATGAACTTCTCATGCCTGATGCACAACAAGTAATAATTGGCTTGTTTTTATCTTTTAATTTACTCAAGTTACTACTTAAAGTATCAACCGAAATATTTACCGATCCTTTTATATGTCCGCCTGCATATTCGCCTTTGCTACGAACATCTAAAATAATAGCACCTTGTTTTACTAATGCTGCGTAATCTACCTTTGGACCTAAGCCAAATAATTGTTTAATTGTGTTTATCATTTTTGTTTATTATGCTTTTTGAGATTGGTAATAATTTATATTTAACCATGAACCACCGTTTATACAATCTATTCCTTGATTTGATAAGTAATGGTGAGCTTGCCCGCTTCTTCCACCCGATGCACAGCAAAGAATAAGTGGCAAATTTAAGCTTTTTATTTCATTCAACCTTTCTACTACTTCGTTCAACGGAATGTTTATAGAGCCAGCTACATTTCCACCCATAAACTCCGATGGTGTTCTAACGTCAACTACTGTTCCTTTGTTTTCTTTAATTAAATTTTCTATATCCATTTTTATTTTATAAATTGTGTACTTTTCCAATCATACAACTGGTGTAGCTTTTTAATTGCAATAGCAATCCATTTTTTTCGGTTGCTTCGGGATATCCAAGCGAATGAAGTTTACTAATTATAGTGCTTCTTTCCACATTATCATCGTAGGTTAAGTCTATGGCATCTTTATCTATGCCAAAGTCTTTTATTAAGGTTTCCTTGAGTATGTTCAGTTTAGATAACAGCAATTCTTTGGTAATTGCTGCTGAC
>CAIUQQ010000401.1 GCA_903901345.1 uncultured Bacteroidota bacterium
TCTTAAAATATTTCTGAATTTTACATCATCATTTATTGCATGTCGTATGCTGTGAATCATATTGCTGCCTTTGTCGTACATATCGCCGCTGCCTTCTTTGTTTACACCATAAGCACCAATAATAGGTTGGTCGTTTCTGATATTTCTTCTTTGTCCAAAATTGTATTCATTGCCTGCTTGTATGCCGTAATAATATTCAGTAAATAAAGTTTCGCTATAAGTTGTAAATGCTTCATGTACCCACATGTCAGCAATATCTTTGGTAGTAATATTATTTGCAAACCATTCATGTCCGCTTTCATGAACTATAATAAAATCAAATCCCCATTCATTGTTTTTATAATCATTGCCATAAGCCACACAACTTTGGTGTTCCATTCCCCAATAAGGAGTTTCCACTAATTTATATCCATCGTTCCAAAAAGGATAGGGAGAAAAAAAACGATCAAAACATCCCAACATCTCTTTTACCTGCTTAAAATGAATTTTAGCTTTTTGTTCATTTTCTCTCAATACATAATAATTTAAAACTAAAATTCCTTTTATAGGACTTCTAAATTCATCTTGAATTTGAACATAATCAGCAATGTTGATGGTAATATTATAATTATTAATTGGGTAAGAAACTTTCCAATCATACTGTGTGTAACCATCATATAAAGGTAATTTACCAATAAACTTTCCATTACTAACACCTACTAATCCGTTTGGAACTTGCAAATGCATTATCATATTATCGGCTTCATCGCTCAAATGATCTTTGCATGGCAACCAACAATATGCTCCAATTCCTTCACAAGCCAATCCCACCCAGGGTTTATTACTGCTATCATTTTTAAAAACAAAGCCACCATCCCAAGGCGCATTTTTAGCAATTGGTGGGAATCCACTAAAAAAAATAGTGATTTTAGCCAAAGTTCCTTTTAAAATTTTTTTCCCAAAATCAATAAAATAAGCATTGCTATCTTGCTGGTAAATAAGATTGCTGTTTTCAAAAATCACTTTTTCTATTTTCATTGGCATTTTCAAATCAATTTGAATTTTATTCAAATCAGTTACAGCCAAAAAAGTTATTTCGTTTTTACCCGAAATAAAATGATGGTCAATATCAACTTTGCTTGTTATTTCATAGGTTTTAACATCATAGCATGAACGAAGTTTTGATAGTTTTCCGTGTAAATAATCTTGTTTTGAAAAAGGTTGTGCACTTAAATTTCCAAACAAAACGACTAATAAAAAGGAAATGAATAATTTATGGTGAAACATTTGTTAAATATTTTTTTTCAAACATAAAACTAAATTGTATAAACTTGCGCTATAAATAAAAATCTAAGTTTTCAATATGAATAATTTACTTCAAGGAAAAAAAGGCATCATATTCGGTGCGTTAAATGATAAGTCAATAGCTTGGCAAGTGGCTTTAAAATGCCATGAACAAGGCGCACAAATTGTATTAACCAATGCACCAGTAGCAATGAGAATGGGCGAAATAAATGAATTATCAACCATTTGTAATGCTCAAGTAATTCCTTGCGATGTGAGTAAAAACGAAGACATGGACAATTTGATTGACAAGTCGATGGAGATTTTAGGTGGTAAAATTGATTTTATTTTACACTCAGTTGGCATGAGTATGAATATGAGAAAAGGCAATGATTACTTGAACTTAGACTATAAGTTCATGCATGATACCATTGATATTTCTTCTATGAGTTTCCACCGTTTATTGGCTTCATGTTATAAAAAAGATGCTATCAACGAATGGGGTTCAGTAATTGCTTTAACATATATTGCTGCGCAACGCGTATTCCCTCATTACAGCGAAATGGCTGACGCAAAATCTTTACTAGAAAGTGTTGCCCGTAGTTTTGGTTACCATTATGGTAAAACTAAAAAAGTACGTATCAATACCATTTCACAAAGCCCAACAAAAACTACTGCAGGAAGCGGTGTAAAAGGTTTTGGCGACTTTTTTGACTATGCTGCAGCATTGAGTCCACTTGGCAATGCCGATGCAGTGCAATGTGCTGAATATTGCGCGTTAATGTTTAGCGATTTTAGCAGAATGGTTACCATGCAAAACCTTTTCCACGATGGTGGATTTAACAATACTGGCTTTAGCCCTGATGTATTTGAAGTAGTAAAAAATCCTGAATAAGGAATTTTATAAAAATAATTATTTAACAAAAAAGCGGATAGAAATTTCCGCTTTTTTTATGGATAATTTTGAATTAATAGTAAATAAAAAAGCTGCTTTAAAATATTTAAAGCAGCTTTTTTAAAGTTTAAATTTAAAAATTATTCCTCCATTTGAGGATTTTGTAAATTGCTATTTCTTTTGCTGTAAAGGAAATAAACCAATACACCAACTGCACCCCAAATTAGGAAAGCAATCCAAGTTTCAGTTCTCACAAAACACATCAAAAACAAATTAAATGAAACACCTAAAGTTCCAACTAAATATACCGCTGGCGCTTTAAAAGGTCTTTCTAATTCAGGACTTTTATAGCGTAATAACATTACAGCAACGCATACCATTGCAAAAGCCAATAACGTACCCATGCTACACATAGCGCTAACGTTTTCAATTGGTGTAAATGCTGCTACAACTGAAATAATTGCACCTACTAAAATGGTAGATTTATAAGGAGTTTTAAATTTGGGATGTAATGTACCAAACATTCCTTTTGGTAATAAACCATCTTTAGCCATTCCTAAAAATATACGTGTTTGGCCTAACATCATTACTAACATTACAGAAGTTAACCCTGCAGTAGCTGCAATTGTAATAATAAACACAGCCCATGTTAAACCAATTTCACTAAATGCCGAAGCAACTGGAGCAGCTTTATCTAAAACATCATAACGTACCATTCCTGTTAAAACTAATGATACTAAAATATATAAAACTGTACAAATTACCAAAGAAGCAATGATTGCAAATGGAACATCTTTTTTAGGATTTACCGCTTCTCCAGCCTGAGTTGAAACTGCATCAAAGCCAATGTATGCAAAAAACACAATAGTGGCAGCAGTAACTACACCTTCCCATCCAAAACTTTTAGTAATAACTCCATTATTTAAAGTTTCAACAGAAGTTGGAATAAATGGTTGCCAATTTTCTACATTGATATAAAATGCACCTACTATTATTACAAATAGAACAACCGCAATTTTAATAATTACAATAACATTATTTGTACTTGCAGCTTCTTTAATTCCTTTAATTAAAATACTGGTTACAAACCAAGTAATAACAAAAGCCGGTAAATTAAATGCAAAAGAAGGAACGTCAATTCCTAATGCAGCTGCTTTTGTAGCTGCCGTTACTGGATCATTACATAACCAAATTGGAATATCGAGGTGAAATAAATGTAATAATTTCACAAAATAACCACTCCATGCTACTGCAACTGTTGTAGCTCCCATCATATATTCTAGAATTAAATTCCAACCAATAAACCAAGCAAATAGTTCACCAACAGTTCCATAAGCGTAACTATAAGCACTACCTTCTACTGGTAAAACTGAAGCAAATTCGGCATAACAAAGCGATGCAAATAAGCAGCCAACTCCTGCAATTACAAATGAAAGCGCAAGTGCTGGACCTGCGTAATCGTGAGCAGCAATTCCTGTTAAAGTAAAAATTCCTCCACCAATAATGGCACCTATTCCTAACGATGTTAATCCCCAACGGGTAAGCACGCGGTTTAATCCGCCTTTTTTCATTTCTGCCTCAAAGGCACTAATTGGTTTTTTTCGCCAAACACTCATATATTTTTTATCGATTTTTTGAATGGCAATATAATAAGTAAAGCAAATTATACAAGTACGATTTTTAGTTTATAGCTAATAGTCGATAGACCATAGAAAATAAATTTAATAACTGGACACTTATCTATCTTACATCTACTATGGTCTATCGTCCATTGACTATCGTCTAATCTATTGCTCCCATTGTTTTACACGCATCACTTTTACAAAACGCTTTCGGTAATAATCACTTAACATCCAGTCTTCTCTAACTCCATCACTTACTGACGAATGAATAAATTTTACAGGCATTCCTCTTTCAGAAATAACAATTCCAACATGTCCAACTCTATGGCCCCTTCGGCTTCGTCCTTTAAAAAAAATCAAATCTCCTTTTTGAATATTTCTACTATTCACTTCTATTCCTATTAATGATTGACCAGCACTAGTATGAGGTAAACGAATGCCAAATTTTGCATAAACAGTCATAGTAAATCCACTGCAATCATAACCTCTATTTGAAGTTCCTCCTCGTCTGTAATTTAAACCCAAATACTTTTTTCCATAAATAATCATAGAATCAGCTTTAAAAACTTTAGGTTTTAAACTCGGAAATGTAACTATTTGATTGATTGAGTCGTTAGAAGTGACAATCAAACTGTCACTATTTTTGGGAATACGTAACTGAGAATAGGAAATTAAACACCAAGTATTCAACACTATAAATAAAATAAATGGTACTATTGAAATTCTTTTTTTGCTCATTGGTATTTTACGAAAATAAGTTTTCTATTTTAAACCAAAAAACATACTTTTGCAGACTAGTAAAAATGAAGTATTTAAGTTTATCAATTATCATATTAAGTTTAGTATTTGGAGGCTGCAGAAGTAAGTTCCAAAAGGCTTTAAAAAGCACTGACTCCAAGAAAAAATTGGAAGTAGCTGAATATTTTTTTATGAAAAAAGATTTTTACAGGGCACAAACACTTTTTGATCAGTTAGATAACGAAATTGCAAATACACCTTTGGCCGAAAAAATTTTATATTACCAAGCTCAATGTGATTATGGTTTAAAAATGTATTCGTTAGCTGGTTATAGATATAAAATTTATTACGAAACTTATCCAACAAGTGTAAATGCTGAAGAAGCATTGTATTTAAATGGATATTGTATTTTTTTAGAATCACAAGATTCTGAATTAGATCAAGTTGATACTTATAAAGCCATTGAAACTTTTAAAATTTTTGTAAATGTTTATCCTGAAAGCAAATATTTAAATGATTGCAATAAATATTTAGATAAATTGCGTGCTAAACTTTCACAAAAAGCATACAACAATGCAAAATTATATTACAATATTGGTTCATATAAAAGTGCAATTGTTTCACTTAGAAATTTAGTGAACGATTTTCCGGAAATAGCTCAGAGAGAAGAAATAGATTTTTTGATTTTAAAATCAAACTATTTATTAGCTGAAAATAGCATTCCTGAAAAACAAATTCAACGTTACCAAGAAACAATAAGTGCATTTAATGAGTTTACTGAATATTACACAGAAAGCAGTAAATTTATGACTAATGCAAAAGATATAAAAGAAAAAGCAGTAACCGCATTAAATAAAATAAACAAATAAATATAAATGGCAAACTTAAATCACAATTACCAAAACGTACCTACTACTACTGTAACTCGCGACTTACGTAAATTAGAAGCTGAAACAGGAAACTTGTACGAAACAATTGCAATTATTGCTAAAAGAGCAAACCAAATTTCTGCTCAAATGAAAGAAGAGTTACATAGCAAATTAAATGAATTTGATAATGATAACGACACTTTAGAAGAGATTTTTGAAAACCGTGAACAAATAGAAATTTCTAATTTTTACGAAAAATTACCAAAGTCGACTTTGATAGCAACTGAAGAGTTCATGAATGGTAAAATTTATTACAATAATCCAGCTAAAACTGGAGATGGAAAACAATTCTAGTTTTTTTCATATACTACTTTTTAAAACAAGAGTAAATTGAAAAACAAAAAAATTATTATCGCCATTAGTGCCAGCATAGCCGCCTACAAAGCGGCTTTTTTGGTTAGATTACTAGTTAAAGCTGGTGCCAATGTAAAAGTAATAATTACTCCTGCTTCCAAAGAATTTGTTACGCCTTTAACGTTAAGTACACTCAGCAAAAATCCTGTTTATTGCGATTTTGTTTTAAACAAA
>CAIUQQ010000402.1 GCA_903901345.1 uncultured Bacteroidota bacterium
TTCCGATATCTATAGGACCCTTGGCTTTAGCTTAGCCTCAGACTATAAATAGTAAAGCAAATCATAATTCATTCAATATTCACGAAATTGATGTTTGTGACGCTGCGCTATAACAACAAAATCGGGCAATGTAGTGTGGTTTGGTGAGGACACCCACGGACAAACACATCATCTGGCAAGCCCTGAAAGGGCGAAATATCATAGCATAGGGTATAGCCCTATGAACACGAACAAAACATGAATTAAACGATAAACCATATTTGCCATAGTGTCTAGTCCTGCCTTGCAGGATTGTTTCTTTAAATTTATACTGAGCCTGTCGAAGTAGCAATTGGAAAAAGAAAGAAGAAAAAAAGGAGAATGATTGTTGTTTATAGATAAACCATGCTATTGAAAACCTACCTTCCAAAAAACATTCCACATCACAGCTTTAGATCCTTCGTACCTCAGGATGACGTTTGTTGGTGTTTGATTATTGCTTCTAACTGCTGTTCATTTCTTAAATCATAATTAATCTGCCGGTTTGGAATTGCAATCAGCGCCCAACTCACAGTGCTCAGTGCTCCGTGCTCACCTCCCACTTCCCAGCGCCCACGTCCCAGTGCTCAATTCATACTTCATAATTCATAATTCAACATCCAAAATTCAACATCCAACACCTCCCATCTCTTCTAAAAATATCACCCTGATTTACAGAGTATTTAAAAATAAACTACTCTAAAAAACCAAACAAATAAATTTAATGTTAAAATAATCAAATATTATTTGCACCTTGCATACCAATTAAAAATCAATTGTCACCCTGAGCTTGATAGCTATCAATCGAAGGGCATAATTTAAAATTTAAAAACCCATAATTCATAATTTTAAAAAAAACCTTGTAGCTATTGCTAAAAAACAAAAAAGCCACCCTTGTTGTTGCAAGAGCAGCTTTTAAGCACATTAGCCTGATGATATTATTTAATAAACTTTTTAAATAATAAAGCAGATAATTGTTTGTTTTGAATACTTTTGGCACCAAAAACCGATCGTGTATAGTTTTTCACAGCCAATGCAGTATCTACAAGGTTATTTTCTTGTAAGTAAAACATGTTATCCCTATCATATTTAGCTTTTGCCAAAACGATATTGCTTTTTAAAACTATTTTATTTGCCAACACCATTGCAGCTAACTTAGTTATTAAAGCACTTGTTTTTAAATCCACCTCATTAGGCAGGTATTCAGGAGTTACTTTTACCAATTCAATTAACTTTGAAAAGTTATCAATCATACGTTCATAACTTTGTTGTGAAACACTGTTTTTCTTTAACAGTTTAACATTAGGATCGACTAAAGTACCAGCAGCTTTTTCCTTTAATTGTAAAGCCATCAAGTTTTTTTCATCTTCAGTAATTGCCACAGCCCTTCGGCCTTGAATTTTCCTATGTAAAAACGTTAAATCATCCAAATGAACTTTGGTAACACCAATTGATTTAGCACTCATTATTATACGAGTACTCAATTGCTTTAAATTGTTAAAAAGCAACTCACGTTCATTGGTATCCTTGCCATTTTGCAAATCCTTGGCGACAATATCGGCCAATATACTTTTTGAATTAGCAGATAACAATTCTAATTCCGAAATGGAATATGTTGTTTTTGAAGGATTGTAAAGCGAATCGTAGCTTATACAGATGATTATTAATTTTTCTAAATTGGTCATATTCATAAAATGACCTGTTTTTATTGTCATATTTTTTTTTATTATAACTTATTGTGAACTCAAATAATACCATAGATCGCTCTTACTATAGTATGGTAATTTTATAGATTGTCTAAAATTCCAAAATAACCTTCCAATGAGGTTTGGGTTTCCGTAAAATTCAAATCCTAGATTTTAATTTTATCAATTAATATTATTTTATAATTTTACCATATTTTACTTGCATACTTTAATGCTCTTTCAAAAATAGGGTGTATATTTTTTCTGACAAGTAAATGTTTTCAACAAAAATAAAACACGTAAATTATTGATATAAAAGCATTTAAAAAGCTATAAAAACATTTCGATATCCACATCATTGTTAATAACTAAATTTTAAATGGAAAAAAAATATTTATCTGATAATGAGTACATTAAAAATAATTTATAAACAAATACTCAACAATTCCATAAAATTAAAGTAAATTTAAAAAATATTTTAGTTGAATTTATTCTTTCTAAAAATAACATAAAAATAAAGATAAATCTTTCAAAAATCACTAAAAACGCTTCATTTGTTAATAATTAATATGCACGATTTTCTCCTAAATTGTCGTTTTTCTTACTAAAAACAGAAAAATATAAAAAAATGATGCAAAATGCACCCTTATAAATTATAACAAATTGCTAAATACAAAATAGCTATTTAACCACCTTTTTTATAAATACGAATAAACAACATGCAATAACCACCGACACGATTAAAATTTGCACCAACTACGTAGAAGCTTACACCAACTGTGTAGAAGCTTGAACCAACTACGTAGAAGCTTGCACCAACTACGTAGATGCTTACACCAACTGTGTAGAAGCTTGCACCAACTGTGTAGAAGCTTGAACCAACTACGTAGAAGCTTGCTCCAACTGTGTAGAAGCTTGAACCAACTGTGTAGAAGCTTGCTCCAACTACGTAGATGCTTACACCAACTGTATAGAAGCTTGAACCAACTACAATGAACCTCGCACCAACTACAAAAAAAGGAGAATGCTAGTTTTAGCTGCTGGCAGCTGGCTCCTAGCTCCTGGCTATTTACTTTTTCTTCCTTCATAATTCATACTTCATAATTGAAAAGCCTCTCATATGGCGAGCGCTGCCATGACTTCCGATACATCGGAAAACCGGGCCGTGCTGCAGGCCTTGTGGGCGGGTAGGTTTTTATTGTCTAGCTTTTTTGTTTCTTTGAATTTATACTGAGCCTGTCGAAGTAGCAATTGGAAAAAGAAAAAAGAAAAAAAAGGAGAATGATTGTTGCCAAAGGCAAATAAAACTAAACATGCTAATAAGAGATTGCTTCATACTTCGCAATGACGTTCTAACAGACTTTGTGCTGGAACAATTGATATTGGTGACGCTGCGCTATAACACCAAAATCGGGCAATGTAGAGTGGTTTGGTGAGGACACCCACGGACAAACACATCATCGGGCAAGCCCTGAAAGGGCGAAATATCATAGCATAGGGTATAGCCCTATGAACACGAACAAAAACACGAACAAAAACATGAACAAGAACAAAAATTAAACGATAAACCATATTTGCCATAGTGTCTAGTCCTGCCTTGCAGGATTGTTTCTTTAAATTTATACTGAGCCTGTCGAAGTAGCAATTGGAAAAAGAAA
>CAIUQQ010000403.1 GCA_903901345.1 uncultured Bacteroidota bacterium
CCAATGAAGGGAGGTGTTAAGGGATATGATATATATTAACGTAAAAGAAAACGAATCATTAGATAAGTCGTTAAAGAAATTTAAAAAGAAGTTTGAAAAAACTGGAGTAGTAAAAGAATTACGCGTACGCCAAGCTTTTATCAAACCATGTATTCAAAATCGTATGCAAAGCATTCGTGCAGCATACAAACAAAAAATGCAACAACAAGTAGAAGGATAATTTTTAAATTATTCTTACATAACATAAAAAGCCCACTAAAAGTGGGCTTTTTGTTTTTAATTAAATACATTTTGAAAATTTTAAAAGCATAGAATAAACAGTTATTGTATTTCTGTTTTGTAAAAATTTTATAAAATATAAGTGTGGTATGCCTTTAAGCGGGAATTGTATTTTTTTTTGTCATTAAAAAACAATACAATTGCGCTACTAAATTTAAAAAATGAAAAAAATAACTTTATCAATTGTAGTTTTGTCTACTTTATTAATTTTTGCTTGTGAGGAAAAGAAAACTACTACACCAGCAACTACTTCTACCACTTCTACAACAAGTACTACTTCCACTACATCCACCACTTCAACAACTGGAACAACGGGTAGTACTTATTATATTAACGCTAATTATAATGGTATCAATAAAGTTTTTACTAATTTAACAGTATACAGAGATGAATCTACTGCTGATTATTATTTATTGATTGTTGCAAATAATATAAATGCAGATCCAAAAATTGATAATCCAAAAATTGAATTTAATTTCAAAGAACCAATCAATGGTTGGACAGATAATTTAAGTTATGCATTAAATGCTGAATCTGCTGGTTCATATGTGAAATACACCAATGAATCAGGAAAAGTTTATAGCACAGTGAATACATTGGCTACTCAAATTCCATTATTAACTCAGTTTACAAAATTGCAATATGTAAAAGATGGCATAATTACTGCTAATTTAAGTGGGACTTTGGCCATAGATACAGATACAACAACAATTAGGATTACCGCTGGTAAAATTAATTTAAAAGCAGATAATTAATACTGTCTGTTTTTGTTTTCTAAATAATTAAAAGTGTTTATAATAAAAAAGTCTTGTGTATCGTTAATCTTTATATTTGATTTCAATAATTAAACTAAATGTTAAAAAAAATAATTTTCATTCTAATTGGTATAATTGCTACTCATAGCATTATTGCTCAAACTGTTTTGAGTGACAATTCTCTTTTTTTAGCTACCATAGATTCAAACACAGTTAAACTAAGAAATAAATTATTTCCAATAGTTTGGCAAGGTGATTTGAATATTTATGGTTTTGAGGAAAATGAAGTACCCGTTTATTCTAATGAAGATATCAAAACACGTTTGAGTTTATTAGAGACAGAAATTCCTTTAGATTATAACGACCAAGTTAGGCCTTATATTGATTTATATACAGTTCGCAAGCGCAAATTATTAGCAAAAGTGCTTACCTTATCAAAATTATATTTCCCTACCATTGAAGAAATTTTTGATAGAGAAGGAATTCCATTAGAAATGAAATATTTGGCAGTAATTGAATCAGCTTTGAATCATGCTGCTACTAGTCCTGTTGGTGCTGCCGGAATGTGGCAGTTTATGGCTCCTACCGGAAATATGTATGGTTTAAAAACCACCAGTAATTTAGACGAAAGACGTGATTTCATTAAATCAACTGAAGCATCTGTCATGTATTTTAAAAACTCGTACCGCGTTTATGGCGATTGGTTATTAGTAATTGCTAGTTACAATTGCGGAATGGGGAATGTAAATAAAGCCATCAGAAAAAGTGGAGGTAAAAGAAGTTTTTGGGAAATAATGCCTTATTTGCCAAGAGAAACTCGAGGATATGTACCCGCTTTTATTGCAGCTACTTATGCCATGAATTATGCTTCGGAACACAATATTTATCCTGCTGAATTAGATTTAAATTACCATACCGACACAGTTCAAGTTGATAACAGGTATTCATTAGAACAATTGTCAATGGCATTAGATATTTCAGTTGCTGAAATTAAACTATTGAATCCATCACTTAGAAGAGGATATATTCCATTTACAGCAAATAAAGTATCACTTACTTTACCCTATAATAAAATTATAAAATTTGCTTCAGTTAATAATATTGAAAACCTAAACTTAGCTGATGAACAGTTAATGGCTTTAGCAAATTCAAAACCTAAAGTTTTAAAAGATACTGATAAAATATTTTATAGAGTTAGAAAAGGAGATTTGTTGGCTAGTATAGCCAATGAATACAATGTTACTGTAAAACAACTTAAAAAGTGGAATAGAATCAAAGGTGCTAAAATAAAAAAAGGCCAACGACTTAAAATATTTACCAATAAAGCTTAGTGAAAACTAAGCTTTTTTTTTGTAGATATAGTTTGATATAATCAATAAATCTGAACAAATTTGCTTCAAATATGAATAACAATTGAAAAATTGTGGATACTTCCATGAATATTTTAAATAAATTTGTTAGCTTTTAAATAATAGAATTTTTTTTGATGGACGAGTTAAATAACAACAATAACGAAATACCCGTTAATAACGAATATCACGTAACGCCAGTTAGTGGATTGTACCAGGATTGGTTTTTAGATTATGCTAGTTATGTTATTTTAGAACGTGCAGTTCCTGCAATTGAAGATGGTTTAAAACCTGTTCAACGCAGAATATTGCATAGCATGAAAGAAATGGACGATGGCCGCTTTAACAAAGTAGCTAATATTATTGGTCAAACCATGCAATACCATCCGCATGGAGATGCCGCTATTGGCGATGCTTTGGTGAACATTGGTCAGAAAGATTTACTCATGGAATGCCAAGGAAATTGGGGTGATATTAGAACGGGTGATTCTGCTGCTGCGGCTCGTTATATTGAAGCTCGATTATCAAAATTTGCTTTAGAAGTAGCCTTTAACGGACAAACTACCTACTGGCAAAGTAGTTATGATGGTCGTAAGAAAGAACCTATTTCATTGCCAATGAAATTCCCTTTGCTTTTAGTTCAAGGAGTTGAAGGTATTGCGGTTGGATTGGCTACTAAAATTTTACCTCATAATTTTATTGAATTAATTGAAGCTTCCATTGATTATTTAAAAGGCAAAAAATTTGATTTAGTGCCCGATTTTCCTACTGGTGGTTCTATTGATGTAAGTAATTACAATCAAGGAATGAAAGGTGGAAAAATTAGATGCAGGGCAAAAATTGAGGAGTCAGATAAAAAAACCTTATTCATCAAAGATATTCCTTATGGAATTACCACTACTAGTTTAATTGAAAGCATTATAAAAGCCAATGACAACAATAAAATTAAGATAAAAAAAGTAATTGATAACACCGCTAAAGATGTAGAAATAGAAATACAATTAGCGCCAGGAATTTCACCCGATATTACCATTGATGCACTTTATGCATTTACTGATTGCGAAATTTCTATTTCGCCAAATACTTGCGTAATTATTCAAGATAAACCTCATTTTATGCCTGTAAATGAGTTATTGAAAATTAGCACCGATAATACCTTAGAATTACTTAGAAGAGAACTTGAAATTAGAAAAGGTGAGTTAGAAGAAAACTGGCACTATGCTTCTCTCGAGAAAATATTCATTGAAAATAGAATTTACCGTGACATTGAAGAATGTGAAACTTTTGAAGATGTAATTGACACCATTTGGCGAGGAATGAACAAGTTTAAAAAACTATTTATTCGTGAATTAAATGAAGACGATATTTTAAGATTGACAGAAATAAAAATCAAACGTATTTCTAAATATGATGGTTTTAAAGCTGACGATTATATTGCTAAAATTCAGGCAGAATTAGAGCAAATAAAAAATGATTTAGCAAACTTAAAACCATTTGCCATTAAGTATTTTGAAAACCTTTTAAAGAAATACAGCAAAGGACGTGAGCGCAAATCGGAAATAAAAACTTTTGATAATATTGATTCAAAAACGGTGGCTATAGCTAACCAAAAATTATATATCAATAGGGTAGAAGGCTTTGTAGGAACTGGACTTAAAAAAGACGAATACATTTGTGATTGTTCTGATTTAGACGATGTAATAGTGTTTAAAAAAGACGGTAAAATGCTAGTAAGCAAAGTGCAGGATAAAGCATTTGTGGGCAAAGATATTTTATACGCTTATGTGTTTAAAAAAGGCGATGACCGCATGACTTATAATATGATTTATATAGATGGGAAAACAAAAGTAAGTTACGCCAAACGCTTCAATGTATCAGGAATTACTCGTGATAAGGAATACGATTTAACATTAGGAAGTCCAAACTCAAAAGTGCTTTATTTTACAGCAAATCCTAACAGTGAGGCTGAAATAGTAAGTGTAACATTAAGCCCATTGAGCAACGCTCGTAAATTGGCTTTTGATTATAATTTTGCCGAATTGGCAATAAAAGGAAGAGGTGTTCAGGGCAATACATTATCGAAATATTTAGTAAAATCGATTAAGCAAAAAACCAAAGGAATTAGCACCATTGGTGGACGAAATATTTGGTATGACGATGTAATTGGAAGGTTAAATAGTGACGGAAGAGGAAAATCGATTGGAAGTTATACCAACGATGATTTGATTTTGGTGATTTATAAAGATGGAACTTATGAATTAACAAATTTTGAACTAACAAATCATTATGACGCCCCGCATGTTTTATTTATAAATAAATTTAAAGCAGATAGGCCCTTAAGTGCCGTTTATTATGATGCAAAGCAAAAAACATATTATGTAAAACGCTTTTTGATAGAAACTAAAACAATCAATTCTAAATTTTTATTTATTACTGAAGGTGATAAAAATACCTGCTTAGTGGCCACAGATTTGAAGTTGCCCGAAATTACTTTATTAACAGGAAAAACTAAAAAAGATTCAATAGAACAAACCATAAATTTAGCTGAATTTATAGATGTAAAAGGCTGGAAAGCCATTGGAAATAAATTAGGAGGAACTGAAGTTTTAAGCGTTGATTTAATAGCTGGTGAAGAAGAAATAAAACAAGATGAAAATTCTGAAGATTCAATTATTCAAGCTGAATTATTTAATGATGAATTTATAAAAGAAGAGCAAGAATTGGTGAAGAAATTATTGGAAGATGATGAGGAAGATGATAAACCAGCAATTCCAAAAGTGAAGAAAAAAATAATTACTAAACCTGATCAACCTACTTTATTTTAATTAAATATACGATGCACGAAGAAAAACATTTTGAAGGCAGCCAATTAGTTCGCGATATAGTAATTGGCATGAGCGATGGTTTAACAGTTCCTTTTGCTTTAGCAGCAGGATTAAGTGGCGCTGCCAATGCTGCCAATATTGGTAATAATATTATCGTAACTGCAGGAATTGCCGAAATTGTGGCTGGAAGTATTGCCATGGGTTTGGGTGGATATTTAGCAGGAAAAACGGAAATTGATCACTATAAAAGTGAGTTGCAGCGCGAGTATTTTGAGGTAGATAATTACCCTGAAAGAGAAAAGCAAGAAGTAGCTGAAGTTTTTGCTGACTATGGTTTAAGTATTGAACATCAGAATATTATAGTTGATGATATTTCAAAAGACAAAGACCGTTGGGTTGATTTTATGATGAAATTTGAACTTGGACTTGAAAAACCAAATTTGAATGCGGCTAGAGATAGTGCTGCTGCAATTGGTATTGCTTATATTGTGGGAGGAATAATCCCGTTATCTGCATATTTTCCTATTTTTGGTTTAAGTACTAATTCTGCTTTAACTTATAGTTGTATTATTACTGCAATTAGCCTATTTATATTTGGATATTTTAAAACAAAAATAATTGGTCAGCCTCCTATTTTTGGCGCATTTAAAGTTTTAGGAATTGGTGCAGCAGCAGCAGCAAGTGCTTATTTTATAGCTCATCTATTGGTTTAAAATGATTAGAAATTATTTACTTATTTTATTTTTTCTTATTGCGTCAAAACAATCATTTTGCCAGCAAATTGCTATTGGCACCATCAATTCAAATGATAAAATTGAAATGAACGATAAAAGCAAACGAGCACTGAAAGTTGCTTATTTGCGAACGTTTGGAGATGGAAGAAAGCTTGATACTTTTTACATAGATAAAGTAGGACAGGTAAAGTATTTAATTTTATTAGGATCCAAAGCAAATGTAAAAAGTAAATCTGCAATTAGTATTTCAATAGTAAATAATACCGTTCATTTAAATTCAAATTCAGAAATGAAAACTTGCAGTAATGGTGCTTGTGCTGAGTGTAATTTTTTTACAGAAAACAATAAAGTTGTTGCTTGTAAATGTGAATCAAATGGTTCAATTAGTAACCATTGTACTTATAAAATTAACGATGGAAATTATTTTTACTCTTTAGTTTCAAAAATAATTGAGGAGTAATTGATAGTGAATAAAATGCTGTGCTAATTTCTTATATTTTAGTTTAATTAAATATGCAAAAAATAGGTATAACTGGAAGTATTGGGTCAGGTAAAAGCATAGTTTGTAAAATATTTGAACAGCTTGATGTGCCTGTATATTATGCCGATGAAAGAGCAAAAATATTAATGATTTCGAATGCTGAAATTATTAGAAAAGTAAAGTTGCTTTTTGGTTATGAAAGTTACACAGAAACAGGCGAATTAAACCGAAAACATATTTCAGATATTGCATTTAATAACAAAGATTTATTAACTCAATTAAATCGAATTGTACATCCAATAGTATTTAAAGATTTTGACAATTGGTTACTTGAAAAAGAGCAGTTAAAAGTTAAGTACATTATAAAAGAAGCGGCATTAATGTTTGAAACGGATAGTTATAAAAAACTAGATAAATTTATAGTTGTAACTGCTCCAATGGAATTAAGAATTAACAGAACCATGCAAAGAGATTCCATTTCAAAAGAACAAGTAATATCAAGAATGAATAATCAATTGAGCCAAGAAGAGAAACTAGCTAATGCTGATTATGAAATAATAAATGATGAGCAAATTTCACTCATTGAACAAGTTTATACTTTGCATCAGCAATTAAATAAATAAGAAAAATATTTTTCAATTACTTCAATTTTTGTTTTTTAATTTTAAATCATATGATTTCAAATTAATTTTATATTTAATGCAATAAATTAACACAAGAAATAATAGATTTTAGTGCATTTTTAATTCCAACAAACAATATTATTAAATTAAATAAAATTGATATATTTTCATTTAATTATC
>CAIUQQ010000404.1 GCA_903901345.1 uncultured Bacteroidota bacterium
ATTTACGCCTTCATCTTGTGTTTCAGAACGGACAATATTGGATAATACTCCAGAAATAAATTTACTAATATATCTAGTATCATTCATTTGCCTTTCAATCATTTTTTCAGGAATATCCTCCAACATAAGTTTGTTTTTTTTGCTTCTGTTATTTATATAATTTTCATTTACAAATTCTTCGTATTCCTTTTCCTCAAAAACTTTTACCGATTTTCCAAATCCTGTTTCAATAATTTGACCATGATGGTTTTTTATAAATTCAAGTCCAATTTGATTATCTTTAAGTTTATTTACAGCCGATTCACAAATCACTTTATTACTAAAACTATCATCAAAATATCTACTTTGAGGAATTATATGTTCTATTTCATATTCAGTTGTAAATAGTTTACTCAATGGAATCATATTTCCTGTATAGGGCGAGCGATATTTCTGTTCTAACCATAATTTATATCGGTGTAATTCTGATGTTGTTGGTTGGGCTGTTTTACTTATTTTTAAAATATCCTCGTCAATTTCTATTCCTGAATTTAAAATACCATCTTCATAAATTTTCAAAATCTCTTGTTGTGATGGGGAATAAGGGCGTACATTTTCTACCGTATTATCATTCACTAATTCTGCAAGCAATGCCTTAATACGAAGATTAGTATTTTCATTAATTGTAACTTGTTCAGTAATTTTTTTTCTGTCTTCGGCAGTATTTTTCATCTCTCTACCAAGCTCTATATGAATCTCGTCAAAGTAATCTTTCGCTCCATTACCATATTTCAACCAAATATCTTTTACTACCCGAATCGTTTCAGTTATTACTTGTTCTACAATAGGATTGCGTAAAGAATGTTGTTTAAATTCATCTAAATATTTTTCTAAATCGGCAACTGTATTCCATTTACCCGCCAATGCAGCTTCCGAATGTCGGTCATAAACAACATACTGGGCTAACCACAATTGTAATCCTTGAAAATGATTTTCTTGAGTTAAATTAATTGCTTTTTCTCTAACTCTATCTTTAATATTTTCATCATATTCTCCTGTAATAATTTTCTCAATTCTGTCTTTTATATTTTCATTTATACTATTCCAGCTCCAGTATTTTCCCATACGAATTAAAGGCAAAAGCTTTTTAATAGCTTTTTCTGAAAAAGAACCATATTCACTTTTAAATGGAGGAAATTTCTTAAAATTTTCAACAAAAGAAACAACATCTAAATTGTTTTTTTCTGCAAATGTTTTTAAGGATTTCTCATAATCTATTTTATCTGTAACTGAATAAATAATATGCCATAATTTCTGTTCAATTTCATTTGTTAAAAAATTTGATGAAATATTTTCAACTTTATCTAGGCGTGATGAAATTTGAGTTTTAGTTTCATTACAAGGATATTTTTTATCTTCTACAAAATTCCAACGGTGTGTTTTTTCCGTTAATTTAAAATGCTTTAACAGTGCTTTTTGATCTACTTCTTTTCTATTATTTAAGAACTCAAAAAGTTTTTCATACTCTTCAATACTATTAAGTAATTCAAATGTTAAACTATTTTTGTCATCATCCTTTTTAAATATATTCAAGTTATATATCCATTGCCATAACCTAAATTCTTGATAAATTGGATGTGATTTAGGAATGGCTTTTAAGTATTCTGTCCTTTCTACTTCATTGCCTTCCTTATCTTTTGTTTTATATTTTCTAAATTCTAATGTACAATTACTTATAGATGATTTTTTACTCTTTAAAGGTCGTTGGTAAAAAATAATATCTTCTAAAAACAAATGCACAAAATCTTTTTTATCCAAAGTCAGTTGATGCGCTTCATTGTTTCTGTATAATTCTCTTACAGCACTATTATAAGTATCTTCATTTTTTAGTTCTGGAAAAAATTCTATTTGTTTAGTAAGAATTTGTTTAAGTTCATCTTTATAAAATTTTCTTTCAATAGTCCTTACCAATTTACCATTTATTTTTTGACTAGGTTTTTGAAGCAAGGTATCATAAATGAATGTACCTACCGTTTTCGTAGATTGGTTAATTTCTTGTTCAGTTTTCTTTTTTACTAATGTCCAATCATCCTCTTTCGGTGCTCTAAAACTTCTTTTCACATTACCATCTTTATCAGTTTTTATGCTACCATCATCATTCAAATCGGTTGTTACAATAAAATCCCTTACTTTATCATTCCAATCAAATAAAGGTATTTTACTTGATCGCCTATAAATCCATCCATTTTCTAAAATTAAAGAATACCAAATATCTGGCTTGCCTTTTTGTGGCTCATCTGCTTTAACTTCTACTATTTTTAAAGAATGGAATTCTAATAATTTATTTGGGTTCTCTTCCTCTTCTTCACCACGTAATTGATAATATCCACGTTTTTGATTAAAGTTTAGTAGAATCCAAGCCAACTCTTCTTTTTCAATTTTATGTGAAAGTGCTTTTTTTCTCAAGTAATAAATGGTCCAATCATAAGGCACTAAATTCTCTTTACCTTTTTCATTTATTAAAATTTGAGGTTGAAACTTTCTAAAATCCTCTAACATTTCTTTAAAAGAATTTTTAAATATAAATTCATTTATATTATAAACTAATTTAGGCTCTGTTTCTAAAAAAAACTGTCCTAATCTATTTTCAAAATCAATTTGATTTGCAAAATGTTCAGGAAGAAATCCTAATACATTCAACACACGATGGAGACGTTCTCTGCGTAACAAAAAGCGTTCTCTAATACGCCTAACGCCTCTATACTTAGTCCTATCAGCAGTTTGAGAAATGGAATTTCCTTTTCCAAATTCACCTAAAATATCTTGGCTCATTGGAATAATACGACTTCCTAAACCAAGTATTTTTTTATCTTCTAAGTCAACCAAAGCCCAACCAATAGAATTAGTTCCTAAATCTAAACCAAGTATTTTTTTCATATTTATTAAATTTTATTCTTGCAAGTATCATTTTATTAACTACTATTGCAACACAATAATTAAAGCAAATCACAATAAGGATTATTCCGTTGTGAAAACATTTAAGGCGGGGCAACTCGCCTTTTTCTTTTTTATTACTTCAAATTCATTGTCTACAATTACTATTTTATTTTATTTCTTTTCCTGTGTTATTTTTTTTAAATTATTGTTTGCCATTTTATTGTTTTTGGTTAGCTGGCTAACAAAGTTTTTTAAATGTTCCAAAAACTCATCAGAACCTAATATGCTTATTTCATCGAGCAAGCCTAACACAAAGCGGGTAATGGGTTTTGGATTGTTTACCTCTAATATTAAGCGATAGGTTTTGTTTTTATTATCTAATTTTATAAAAGGAATAACCATTGGATATTCTTCTTTTAAAATTACATAAGCCCTTAGGTTTAACATTAAATCTATTTTTATTTTTTTATTATCAATATTGGCAAATCCAAAGGCATCAGGTTTTTCAAAATGATGAAATGCGGTGTATTCAAAACTTTTATCGGTAGGTAAAACAGCGCTCATTCTTTCTACCGAAAAAAACTTATTTTGTTGGCTTGCTACTTCATACGCACAAAGCATTTGGTAATTATTAGTAAACTGTATAGGTTCTATCATTCTATTGCTAATATTATTAGAATTAGCAGAATAATATTTTTGTAAAACCACTTGTTTTTGATGTAAAATGGCTTCATTTATTTGTGCTACCATTTTACCATTATTGGCATGAATAATATGGTTTGCTTCCATGTCCATTTCCGATTTTACAAATAGTTTTTTTATAATTCCTTCTTTTAACACACTGTTTTTGGCACTGCTTAAAAGTAATTCTTTAATAAGCAGGGCTTCTTCTATGGTAAAGTATTCATTGGCACCTTGGTCATTACAGGAAATAGAATATTTATTGTTTTTATCCTTGTGTACATCAAAACCAATTTCGTTAATCAAATCAATATATCTATATACAGTACGTTCTGTTAAATCTATCATTAAGGCAATGTTTCTGGTAGATTTTGCTGGGGCTTTCTTTAACAAAGAAATGAGTTTAAAAACCCTTAAAATTTTATGTTGATTGAGCATACTTTAAAAAATGGTTTGACAAATAAGGACAATAAAAACAGTAGTACCAAAGTATTGACCCAAGTTGACAACAAATAATATTCTCTTTGCCTATTAATACTTAATAAAATGAAAAGAACACTTTTAATATTTGTTATTACTGCAATAACAAGTGCAGGATATTCGCAACAAGCGGAATCGCCATGTAACGACTCCATGTATATGGAGCTAAAGAAAATGCCATTAGAAAAAATGACTGATAGGCAGTACAATTATTTTATTCAAAAGGACAAAGAATGTTCTAATTACCAAGCAGTAACCTTACAACAAAAAACAAAAAACGAACAAACAGAGGTTACCAAAAATTCAATAAACACATACATTACCGTAGTAGTAATAAGTGGAATTTTAGCATTGATCATTCCACTGGTATTATTACGCTAGCATCAATAAAACAATACCAAATAAATTCAATAAACTAAACAAACAAAAAACTATGAAAAAAACAATCATTACACTTGCCACCATAATAATTGGGCTAACAGCAAATGCACAAAAAGGAAGCGTATTAATAGAAGCAGGTTTAACTTTTCCTAACCGCACCGAAACAGTATTAAAAAACTTAGATTACACTATTGACAATGCGGGTTCTGGTTCACAATTAAACTTAGGCTATTTTGTAAGTAACAAAATTTTGATATCGGCTGGTCTCAATGTTTCAAGTGCAACAACAAAAGCAAAAGATGTGAGCGATTATATGGGTAATTACCAATATTCTTATACTTATAATTTAAGTTTATTGGCATTTTTAATTCATGTAAATTATAATTACATAGCTAACAACAAATGGAATGTAAGCAGTGGAATAGGTATAGGAACTGCTGCTGCCGCTGTAAAAACTACAGTTACTCCAACATCATTTACGCAACCAGACTTAGCAAGCGCAGGAGGACTAGCAATTCACCTAACTGCCATAGATGCAAAATATTATTTTAACGACTGGCTTGGATTGCATGCCAAATTAGGACTTGGCTCTGAAGGAATAATAGGCTTAGGTGCTACTTTTAGAATTAAATAATATTACATCAATAAAAATCCGTAACACTCGTTTAAAGTGCTACGGATTTTTTTATTATAATGAAATGCTTTGTATTCAAAATAATTCCAATTGTTGATAGGGTGTTTGGGTAGCTTGTACTTTTTTACCATAAAATATTTCCATCATTCCAAACTGTTTATCGGTAATACTAAGTATTCCTATATGTCCTTTGGTGGGTAGTTTATCTTTGGTACGTTTAATATGTACCTCGGCATTTTCCCGGCTTGGGCAATGGCGCAG
>CAIUQQ010000405.1 GCA_903901345.1 uncultured Bacteroidota bacterium
AATATTCCAAAATAGATTTTTTTGAAACATGGGCAAAATCTTTGTTTGATGCTCAATAATTTTATGGATCAAATGAATATTTTCAAGTTAATTAATGAATCAAAATTGAATAAACCAAGTAAAATATTACTTTTGTCAAAGTAAAATCCCGATGTGTTGGGAGCAATAAAGCTTATATGTTAAAAAAAATATTATTCATTCTTTGTCTGTTAACTTTTGTAAATACAGCCTTTGCGCAAAGAGTGGAAGATAAACCTTACGTTTCCGATACCACCAAATGGAGCCGGCCGAAGAAAGCTACTTACCTGGCTTTTGTTCCTGGATTAGGTCAAATTTATAATAAAAAATATTGGAAGTTACCCATTGTTTACGGAGGTTTTGCTGCATTAATTTATTCGGTTGGGTTTTACCAAACTCAGTACGACCAATTAAAACAAGCCGTTTTGGATAGAAATGCAAAAAAGCCTTTATCGGATCCAACCTTAGAACCATTAGATTTAGCTAATTTAATTTCTTTTAGAGATTTTTACCGTGAAAACCGTGATTTATCGTGGATAGGAATGGGAGGCTTGTATGCTTTGCAAATATTAGATGCCGCTGTAGATGCACATTTACAAGAGTTTGATGTATCGGAAAATCTTTCGCTAAAATGGCAACCTGATTATAGAATCCAATCAGGACAAGCATTTGTAGGTGCAACGGTTTGGTTGCAATTAGGAAAATCTATTAAGAAATAGTTTACTCCTTCACCCATTTTTTTACATTTCCATTGTCTAATTTAACAAAGTAAATTCCTTTTGAAAGCATTTCAATTTCAATGGAATTTGTTTCGTTTGAAAAAATATTTTTTGTTAAAATTAATTTTCCTAATGCATTAAAAATTTGCACTTCGTAACTTGGTTTCAAATGAATTCCTTCCAATAAAATAGTGATGTTATCATGACTAGGATTTGGAAAAATGGCAATATTAGTATTATCCTTTATTTCTGTTAAACTAGTGCTATTATCCAGTAAAATTATTTTTGCTTCAAAAGGTAATAAATTAACGCCAGTACCAACATTATCAGTAATTGTCAAATAATCAGTCCCATTGTTCAATACATTTTTTGCGGTAAATATTCCATTATTCCAATTCAAAACATTTAAACTTAAATATAGATTAAGAGCATTTCTACTCGAAGTATTTATCATCACCAAAAATGTTTGATTATTATAAACTCTTAAAAAACTAAAAACTGCTGAATCGCTACAAATAATATTTTGATAAGTTCCAATGGATAAAGCTTGGTAGTTGTTGCGCGTTTTAATTAATTTCTTGTAATAACTAAGCAGAGAATTAGTGTCGGCTTGCATTAGTTGAACATTATAACTACTGTAATTGGTATTCAAACTTTGCCAAGGATTTACAGTACTAAAGCCAGCATAAGTTCCCGAAGTCCATTGCATGGGCGAACGAATTAATTCATCGGGTTTGCTGCCTTTCATTCCCACTTCCTCGCCATAATATACATAAGGAGTTCCAGGTAAAGTTAAGTAAATAGAAACAGCAGTTTTCAGTTTTGATATACTTCCTCCCAGTTCATCAAAAACCCTATTTTGGTCGTGATTGGTTAAAAAAGTACTGAATTTATTGAATTGTAAATTAGTATAAGCATAAGTTATTTCATTTCTTAAAGCTTGAGTATTAATTGATTTCAATACATTAACCATGGCACTTGCCAAATCAAATTCAAAACAATTATCTAATTTGTTATTATAACTTTTTACTGTGCTAGTGGCAGTCCAAACTTCTCCTACTGTCATAAAATTTGGCTTCAAACTTTTGCAATAAGTATTAAAGTCGCTCCAAAACTGATAAGTTTCTGGCTGGTTCATTAAGTTGCTTCCATTTTCGTATAAATACATGGCAGCATCTAACCTAAAACCATCAATGTTCATGCTATCAATCCAATATTTAGCAGCATCAAAAATACTGTCTTTTACCGGTTGATAATTATAGTTTAAATCGGGCATTTCACTCCAAAACAAAGCATAATAATAGTTGCTATTTTTAGCATACCAAACATCTTGTCCCCACGGACCTTTATAAGTTGGTTTAGTGCTGCTCCAACGGTAAAAATTTCTGTAAAAAGGATCGTTGGCCGCTGATTTTATAAACCAAGGATGTTGGCTAGATGAATGATTAATAACAAAATCAATGATTACTTTGATACCACGTTTGTGTGCTTCTGAAACCATGTTTTTAAACTCAGCAGTAGTTCCGTAATTAGGATTTACAGCTTTATAATTTGTAACATCGTAACCATGACTACTTGGCGAAGCATTGATGGGCATTAACCAAATTCCTTTTATTCCTAAATCAGTATTGGTTGTAGTATCTCCATCATTTAAATAATCTAATTTGGCTGTTACCCCATTAAAATCGCCAATTCCATTGCCATTGCTATCGTAAAAACTACGGACAAATAATTCGTAAAAAACAGATTGATTCCACCAATTAGTAGCGGGCTGCGCCATTAAATAATTAGGCAATAAAAGAACAAGGAGAAGTATATATTTTGAAAAGTGTTTATTCATGATACAAGATTAAGGATAAATGTTTGGAAAAGGGGAAAAAGAAGTATCCTTATCTATTAAACCACAATATTAATTAGCAATTATTATTCAAATTTAAGGATAAAAGTATTCCCCAATTAGATTTTTTTTTCCATTTGTAAAAAATTACTAAGTACTTTAAAAAGATTTTTAGCATATTCGCGACTTATGGTAAGCGAATTATTTGACGAAACAACCAAGTTGAATTGGTATAAAGTAATATTTGGGTTGAAAAAGCAGTTTGGAAAGAAGCCAGATATGAATGGAATTCTGTTTTTAATAGGCATTAGGGAATTAGGACAAAATAGAGAGTTTACCAAAGCAGAGAAAATGGATTTGTTCCACATTGCTACTTGTAAATTACTAAGCTATGAAGGTTATTTTAAGTACGAGTATACCGATGAAGATGGTTGGCCTCATTACGATTTGATAACTCAACCAGAATATACTGATTTACTTTCACAAGAGTATTATTTACGTAAATTGGTAGTAAGATATTTTTTAGAAAATGATTTAATTACAGACTAAAACACGGATGAAAAAGAACTTATTTATATTGCTTTTAATGGCATTTAGCACAGTTGCTTTTGCTCAAAAGCCTGCAAGTCCTAAAAGTAAATTGAAACAAAAACCTGCTAAGGAACTTAAGGAATATGTAGTTATTAGCACTAAATTTGGTAACATGATATTTACATTATATGATGAAACACCATTGCACCGCGATAATTTTAAAAAATTAATTAGGAGTAAATATTATGATGGTTTGTTGTTTCACAGAATTATCAGAGATTTTATGATTCAAGGTGGTGATCCTAATTCTCGCAATGCAGATTCTAACACCGTTCTTGGAAATGGCGGACCCGATTATACCATTCCTGCTGAAATAAATTCAAACATTATTCATACCAAAGGAGCTTTGGCAGCTGCAAGAACTAGTGATAATATTAATCCAAATAAAGAATCGAGTGGAAGTCAGTTTTTTATAGTTCAAGGTAAAAAAGTAGACAAAAAAGAGCTAGAAGAAATTATGAATGCTAAGAACTATCAGCGTAAGCAAGAAGTGTTTAATAATATAGTTTCAAAAGATACTGCAGTAGCAAACAGATTGAATTTAATTCAGCAAACCAAAGGCAAAGAAGCTGTTCAGGAATATGTAATGAAACAGCTAGGACCTGTTATAGATGAAGTATACAAAAAGAAAGAGTTTATATACAACGGAACTCAAATAGATGCTTACAAAGTAAATGGCGGAACTCCGTTTTTAGATATGGATTACACTGTTTTTGGTCAAATGATAGTTGGATTTGAAGTGTTAGATAAAATTGCTATTTTATATAATAACCCACAAACTAACAGACCTTTTGAAGATGTAAAAATGAGGATAAGTATTATTAAAAGATAATATTTGTAAATATATAAACCACTTTTTTCCTATAATTTGATAAAATATTTTCTAATTTTAAGTTTTATTCTGCTTGGTTTTGTTGGCATGGCACAGCAAAACGAAGATATTGTTACAGTTATTCAAGGTAAAATTATTGATAAACGTAACAGGGAGCCTTTGCCTTTTGTTACCATTACATTTAAAGGTACTCGTATTGGAACTACCAGCGATTTTGAAGGAAACTTTAAGTTAAAAACTATTCAGAAAGTTGATTCAATAAAAGCCAGTTATGTAGGTTACAAAACTTATGTGAGAAGAATTAATTACGGACAAACTCAAACGTTTAATATTGAAATGAGTGAAGCTAGTTCTGAATTAAAAGCGGTAACTGTTAGAGTAGGAATAAATCCTGCCCTAAGAATAGTGAATAATGCACGCAAATACAGAGATGCTAACGACCAAGAAAACTTAAAAGCATATCAATATGATAGCTATAATAAAGTAGATGTTTCGTTAAATAATGTGAGCGATGAAATGAAAAATAGAACCATGTTTAAACCCATTAAAGGTTTGTTCGATACTGCTTTTCAAATGAAGAACGAAGATGGAAAATACATTTTACCTTTATTTATAAACGAAACGTTTAGTCAGTTTTATTATAATAAAATTCCATCAAAAAATAAAGAAGTAATGGTAGCCAGCAGCACTACAGGAATAGGCGTTGGTGACAAAAGTTTTATTACCGATTTAATGGGAACAAGTTTGCAAAACTTTAATTTTAATCAAAACTTTGTACGCATATTAGGCAAAGACTTTATATCGCCTTTAAGTAATGTTTGCCACCGTTATTATGTTTATACATTGCTTGATTCAAGCATAGAAAACGGCAAGAAAAACTATAAACTAAAACTAAACTTAAAAAGTGAGCAAGACTTAGGCTTTTTAGGTCACATGTGGATAGAAGATGGCACTTGGGCATTAACAAGAATAGATGTTGAAATATCGGAAAACGCCAATATTAACTTCATTGATAGAATAAAATTACAACAAGAATTAAAGCAAACATCAGCAGGTGCATTTATTCCATTTAAAAACCGCATGATTATAGATGTGGCAGAAATGACCAAAAATACCAGTGGTATGATAGCTAAGTTTTATAATTCTGCTTCTAATATTGTGGTAAATGAACCTAAGGAAATTTCTTTTTACGACCGATTAATAGAACGTGCGGAAGAGAGCAGCCTAGAAAAAGATACTAATTTTTGGATAAGCAAGCGGCCAGAAGCATTTACCAATATAGAACGCAGAATGTTTAACATGGTTGACTCTATTAAAAATCTTCCGGCTATTCAAAACTATATTGACGTAGTGCGTTTGGTGGTAGAAGGATACAAGCGCATTGGTGGCTTTGATTGGGGGCCTTATGTGTTTTTATATGGTTATAATAATGCCGAAGGTAATAGATTACGTTTTGGTTTTAAAACAAATGCCACATTTAGCAAACAATGGGTGTTAAAATCGCATTTGGCTTATGGCTTTAAAGACGAAAAATGGAAGTATGGCTTATCGGCCGATTACATCAGCAATAGAAAAGATTGGACTGTTTGGAGTGCGGGATACCGTGACGATTATGATGTGTTAGGAATTACCACCGATTTTGGTCCTGGTGCTAATTCCTCTAATATATTTCAAGCCATCAGTATTTTTTCAAGAGGCATTAGAATCAATAGAACCCAAGAAATAAAATTAGGATTTTTTAAGCAGTTTAAACCAGATTGGAGTTGTAGAATAAAGGCCCAATTCAACACTTTTGAACCTAGAGGTGAAAATTTTAAATTCAAATATTTAACAAGTGAAACAAATACTGACAGTAGTTTTAATAATGCTCAAATTACTGCAGAAGTTCGTTGGGCTTATCAAGAGTTATTAATTGCTAGGGGCAATGATAGACTTAGACTAAAACGACCTCTTTTGCCTACTTTAACACTTACTTATACCCATGGTTTTAAAGGAGTATTTGGTAGTAATTTTGATTATGATAAAATACAATTAAACCTTTGGCACCATGCCAATACTGGTGTATTGGGCACGGCAGATTACTGGATTACTGGAGGTAAAATATTTGGTAAACTACCTTACCCTTTATTAGACGTGGCAAGGGGCAATCAAGTTTTCATATACTCCGACTTTAACTATAGTTTGATGGATGTATATGAATTTGTAAGTGATCAATATGTTCACTTTACCTATATTCAACATTTTGAAGGACTGTTTTTAAATAAAATTCCCGTTGTAAAAAACTGGAAATGGCGAAACTTTGCTTTTGTAAAAGCTGCTTATGGTAGCCTAAGCAATGAAAATAAAAGCTTAATGCCCGAAGAAAAACCCATTACTGTTCCCAGCGAAAGAACTTTTAACAAAGTTAATTCTTTTAAAGACAACATACCTTATATAGAAGTTGGTTATGGATTTGAAAACATTTTTAGAATTCTATCAATAAATATGGTTCATCGTTTAACCTATTTAGCACCAGTTCCCGACTACCCTTCTCACAGAAGTTGGGGAATAAACGTAGGCTTAAAGTTTCAGTTTTAATAGTACTTTGTAGGTCTTTGTTACGCTGGTTTGGATTTGTAATCCAAATTAAATAATGCTAGGATTTATAATCCCTGTAACAACATTTTAATTATAAAAAAGATTATATATTTTAGTCAAAGTGACGTGCGATTGCAGTAGCTTCAATCATATTGTTTTTTAGTTAAGTAATTGAATAATAATTCATTTTTTTTCATTTCTTTGCTTTTTTTAATAAAAAACATGAAAAAATTACTATACACCCTCATTACCTTTTGTGCATTTGCAATAAATTCGTTTGCACAACCACAAATTTACTCATTTTCTCCAACTTCTGGTTCTGCTGGAACATTGGTTACCATAACTGGAAGTGGTTTAAGTAATATAGATACGGTTAAAATTGGTGGAGTGGTCGCTATAAAAATATCTAAAACGGCTACAAATTTAGTTGCAATGGTTATGCCAGGGACAAATACAGGAACTATATACATAGCCAATAGTACTTTCGGAAATGCTACAAGTAGTAGCAATTATGCTAAAGTTAACAGCATTGCACCAAATATCCAACAAGGAAATAAATTAGTAGGAACTGGTGGTGTTGGTAACTCTCTTTGGCAAGGAAGCTCAGTTAGTATAAGTGCTGATGGAAATACTGCCATAGTGGGTGCTTCTAAAGATAGCAGTAACAGAGGAGCTTCTTGGATATATATAAGAACCGGTAATACTTGGACACAACAAGGAAATAAATTAGTGGGTACTGGTTATATTGGTAATTCTAAACAAGGCGAATCAGTTGGTTTAAGTGCAGATGGAAATACAGCAATTGTTTGTGGTTCTGGAGATAATAATAGTATAGGCGCTTCGTGGATATTTACTCGAACTGGAACTACATGGACACAACAAGGAAATAAATTAGTAGGAACAAGTTATGTTGGTGGTTCTATTTATCAAGGGAGCTCTGTTAGTTTAAGTGCAGATGGCAATACAGCCATTGTTGGTGGTTCTGGAGATAGTAACGGAAGAGGCGCTTCATGGATATTTACTCGAACTGGAACTACTTGGACACAACTAGGAAATAAATTAGTTGGAACAGGAAGTCAAGGTTCAACTATTTACCAAGGTAATTCTGTGGGTTTAAGCGCAGATGGAAATACTGCCATTGTTGGTGGTTTTATAGATAGTAACGGAAGAGGTGCTTCTTGGATATTTACAAGAATAGGAAATTCGTGGACACAACAAGGTAATAAATTAGTGGGAACAGGTTTTGTTGGTAATTCCAATCAAGGGCGTTCTGTTAGTTTAAGTGCAGATGGAAACACAGCTATTGTTGGTGGTTCTTCAGATTTAAGTTCAGTAGGTGCTTCTTGGGTATTTATTAGAATTGGAAATACATGGACACAACAAGGAAATAAATTAGTAGGAACAGGTTATGTTGGTTCTTATATTTATCAAGGAACTTCTGTTAGTTTAAGTGCAGATGGTAACACAGCTATTGTTGGAGGTTCTTCAGATTTAAGTTCAATAGGTGCTTCTTGGTTATTTATTAGAATTGGAAATACATGGACACAACAAGGAAATAAATTAGTGGGAACAGGTTATGTTGGAGGTTCTTTTCAAGGTTCTTCAGTAAGTTTAAGTTCAGATGGTAATACTGCCATTGTTGGTGGGTATCAAGATAATGGTAATATAGGAGCAGCATGGGTTTTTAATGGAATTTCAGGTATTACTGCAACAAGTAATATGATTGGTTTTAACTCTTGTTCGGGAATTGTTTCAAGCATTCAGAGTTTTATGGTTTCAGGAATTATAAATAATACTGATAGTTTATTAATTACTGCACCTGCCGGATTTGAAATTTATAATTCTAGTGTAAGTGGCTTTACTAATAGCATAAAATTAAAGCCCATTTCTGGTATAATAAACAGTACTGCTATATATGTTAGGCTAACGTCATTAGCTGTTGGCTCTCCAAGCGGGAATATAGTTTGTTCCGCACCAAATGCCACTTCTCAAAATATAAGTGTAAGTGGAATAGTCAGACCCAAGCCATTCATAGGTTTTACAATTAATAATTCAATTCAATGTTTAAATGGAAATAGTTTTATTTATACTGATACTACAACTATTTCTTCAGGCACATTTTTAAGAAAATGGAATTTTGGAAATGGAATCAGCGATACTTCTTTGCTTGCAAATCCAACTAAAACATATTCAACTGCAAATACTTTTTCAGTTAAATTACTTGCAACCAGCAGTTATGGTTGTAAGGATTCAATTGTAAAAACAATTACTGTAAATCCCAGTCCAGTTGCAAGCTGTACAATTAATAATTGGCAGCAATGTTTAAACAATAATAACATTATTTGTACTGAAACTTCCACCATATCAAGTGGAAGTATTACTAAAAGAACATGGCTAGTTTACAATGCTTCAAATGGAAATCCTGTAGATACTTCAACCAATTCAATTTACAATAAAGTTTTTACAAGTCCAGGTAATTATTATATTTTGTTAATTAGTGAAAGCAATAATGGTTGTAGAGATACCACTCAAAAAGATTTTGGAATTTATCAATTAGACGCAACTACATCATCTTCTAAAAGTACAATTTGTAGTGCAAATGGAAATGGAACCGCAAGTATATTGGTAACAAATGGAACTTCACCATATTCTTATTTGTGGAGTTCAAATGCAAGAAATCAAATAACACAAACAGCTACTGGATTAAAGGAAGATACTTATCAAGTTACTGCCACCGATGCCAATAATTGTAGTGTAACTAAAAGCATTAAGGTGTTAAATACTCCAAATGTAAATACTCAAGTACCCATCACTAATATAGCCATGCTTGACCAAAGCAGTGCTACTAATTTTAGCCAATATTATAATTATGATTTGCCTTTAAGTATTAATCCTAATTCAAATAATCCTAAAAACTATGCAGATGCGGGCAAATATTTTAGGTTCAAAATACAAAGTAAAAATAAAAAAATAAATGGTCAATCCATTGTAAATGGATTTTGTAAAGTAAGAAGCAATAGTCCATACTTAACTATTACAGATAGCATAGCAGCATTAAACAATATAGCTTATAATGGTAAATTATGGTCGGCCGATGAGTTTGAAGTATATATTAACCCTACTACTCCAAAAGGAAGTAATTTATATTTAGATTTTGTAGTGGAAGAAAGCGCAACTCAATTTAGTACTTGTTGTTTATCTATTCCAATAGCGCCTTTAAATTATTCTCCAAATACTGCTTTAACCATAGACGATGATAATAACCCAGATAGTCATGGTAACAATAATGATACTTGTGAATTAGGCGAAGCCATTGAGTTTTATCCATGGCTAAATAATGTTTCAGATAAAAATGCACAATATGTAAAAGGTACATTGTTGAATAATAACAATTTTGCTGGGGTAAATATTTGGAACAATATAAAAGGAGTAAATGATACAGTAATGAATAATACTTGGTGGAATTTATCTTTTGGAAAACCGACTTCAATAGATACAGGTTCGGTTAACACAAAACCAGCCATGGACTTTGTATTTGACTATAGTTATGGAGCACCAAGAAACAACTTTGAATTAAACTTGGCAATTGCTGCCGGATTTAGGTTATTGTCGGACACTACACTTTCATTGGTTCAATGGTCCTTACCTTATAATTTTAAATCAGAAGTTGGACCAGCTGATGCATTGCAAATTAATCCGCAAACAATTAATAATACTTCATTAGGAGGTATAAATAAAGTGAATATATCTAGTAATAGAAGTTGGGTGGTAAGTTCAAATCAATCGTGGGTTACACTTAATAAAAATGCAGGAATAGGAAATGATAGTATAAATATAACGGTAGCTGCTAATACAGGACTTCCACGTACTGCTTTACTAACCTTTACAGCAGGTTTAATTACTAAAACACTTACAATAAATCAAGATAGCTTTACAACTGCCGATGTATTATCATTGGATAAAGACTCAATCAATACCTCATTTGGTGCGAGTTTAAATACTGTTCAAGTAAGTAGTAATAGAAGTTGGACAGTTAGTAGTAACCAAAGTTGGTGTGGAGTAAGTACTGTTAGTGGTAGTGGAAATGGTAACTTTAACGTAATAAATTCAATTAACAATACTGGACTTTTCAGGAATGCATTGGTAACTGTTACAGCAGGTACAATTACTAAAAATGTATATGTAGGTCAAAGTGCTACTGTAGGTATTAATAATCCAATATTTAATGACCAACAAATTACCATTTATCCAAATCCTAATCATGGTAATTTTACTATTCAACTAAAAAACACAGCTGATAAAAACGGTACAATTATCATAGTAGATATGTTAGGACGAACTGTTTATGAAACACTTTATAAATTGAATAATAATGAGGATACTATTTCTATTTCTCAGATGCATTTACAAGCAGGAACCTATAATATAATTATTGGCAGAAAAGATGGAGTTAAATCAAGGAAATCATTTGTGGTAATTGGGGAATAAAACTTCAATTAATATAAAAAACATGCTAGTATAATATTTAAGAGCAAATGCACAGCACTCGCTCGCATCTTGCGAGTGTGAGTATTGATAAGCCTCAGGCTGATTCTTTCAATTTCAAAACTGAATAACTTTTGAAGGTCTGCAAACATTTGCATTGCTTCAAATATAATTTCTACTCATAAACTATTGGCAATATAAAATTATAAATTAAATAAAGGCGGGACGCCCGATAAACTCAAACTCGCAAGATGCGAGCGAGTGCGGATAAACTCAAACTCGCAACATGCGAGCGTAATTTTAAAACCTGAAAGTTTTTGTTTGCAACGTAAAGACGTTTAATTAAACGTCACTACAAAATATCTTGTCCCGCTGCCAAAGCTCAAAAACCAATCAACCAATTAACCAAGTAGCAATCCAACCTTCACCTAAACACTCAAACTTACACTTGCATTTCCGCCATCAAACTTTCCTGCAGGGTTATATTTTGTTATTTTAACAGTAATATTTTCTAAATGATTGTAGTCAGTTTTTAGTTTTGTAATAATGCTTTGAGCTACAGTTTCTATAAAGTCTCGTGGAATTTCCATTTCGGAATTTACTATGGCAAAAACCTTTTCATAATCGAGTACATCGCTAATAAGCTCATAGGATTTATTATTTGCCACATTTTCGGTCAACGTAATATCCACCCTAAATTTGCCACCATTTACCTTTTCAAAATCATACATTCCGTGGTATGCAAAAAATTCAAGGTTTTCTAAACAAGTTTGTACTTTCATGGGTTGTTATAATAATAAACAAAAAAACTACTTTCGCACCGTAATAAAAAACCTTTATTAGTTGTTTGCGTTTAATTGCAAAGCAACCAATAAATAAAATAAAAACCATGACTACAAACTCACAAGAATTTACAAGAGCTAACAAGCAAGATGTTTACAACCATCCCGATTATTATTTATTGGATGAATTATTGAGTGAAGAACATAAATTAATTCGCAGCGCAGTGCGCGATTATGTAAAAAAAGAACTGTCACCTATTATAGAAGACGTGGCTCAAAAAGCTGTTTTCCCACTTTTTATGGTAAAACAATTAGGTGATTTGGGTTGCTATGCTCCGCAATTACCTTTAGAATATGGTTGTGGCGGAATGGATTATATTACCTACGGTATTATGATGCAAGAGTTAGAGCGTTGCGATTCTGGCGTTCGTTCTACTGCTTCTGTTCAAGGAAGTTTGGTCATGTATCCTATTTATAAATTTGGTAGCGAAGAACAAAAACATAAATATTTACCCAAATTAGCCAAAGGCGATATGTTAGGTTGTTTTGGTTTAACAGAACCTAATCATGGTTCTGATCCAGGAGGAATGACTACTAATTTTAAACCTGCTGGCGATGGCAAACATGTTATACTGAACGGTGCTAAAATGTGGATTTCCAACTCACCTTATGCCGATGTAGCGGTGGTTTGGGCTAAAAACGAATTAGGGAAAATAAAAGGAATCATTGTAGAACGTGGCATGGAAGGATTTACCACGCCCGAAACACATAACAAATGGAGCTTACGTGCTAGCGCAACTGGCGAGTTAGTGTTTAACGATGTGAAAGTTCCCATTGAAAACATTTTGCCAGGCGTAGAAGGTTTAAAAGGTCCTTTGACTTGCTTAAATTCTGCTCGTTACGGAATAAGCTGGGGCGCTTTAGGTGCTGCCATGGATTGTTACGAAACAGCATTGCGTTACAGCAAAGAACGTATTCAGTTTGGTAAACCAATTGCTGGTTTTCAATTACAACAAAAGAAATTAGCCGAAATGATTACCGAAATTACCAAAGCACAATTATTGACTTGGCGCTTGGGAGTGTTAATGAACGAAGGCCGCGCTACCCCTGCTCAAATAAGTATGGCCAAGCGTAATAATGTTGACTTAGCTTTGAACGTAGCTCGTAACGCACGCCAAATGTTAGGTGGAATGGGCATTACTGGCGAATATCCTATTATGCGCCACATGATGAACTTAGAATCGGTAGTTACTTATGAAGGAACTCACGATATTCATTTATTGATTACTGGATTGGATATTACAGGCGAAAATGCATTTGTATAAGTGTCTGCAATAAAACACCAATTTCTTCGTTATACTCGCTAAAAAAATGGTCATTTGCAATTAGCAAACTCCCATTTTTCTGAGTTCGCAAGCCTCGAACTTGATGTTTTCTTATCAGACACTTTTTTTATTGAAATAATACTTAAATAAAAATTTATTAAGGCTAAGAGTGAAAACTTTTAGCCTTTATTGTTTATAATTGTTAAAAATTAAACCATGGAAACTTTACCTATTTTAGGAAAAGCAGTGGTGTATTCATTGTTTGCATTTGCGTTTTATACTTGGAATAGAATTAGAAGAATTGCGGTCTTTAATAAGCGTTCTATGTTTTATTTAATCCTATTATTGGCAGGTTTGTTCTTGGTTATTTATGTTGATTTTATCGAAAAATTAAACAATGAATTTAAGAGTCATTATTTTCAATTCGCCAATTATTCAATGGTACTTATTCTAGTTGTTTTCAGTCTTCTCAAAAAGAAAAAAGACAATACCTCAGATAGATATTTTAAACTACGAATTGCTCTTTTAGTATTATGGACGCTTTTTATTCTTTATCAAATTTTTTTAATGGATAAATAAATGCCCTTTATACAAAGTAATTACAAAGGAAATACTTGGAATAAAAACAAACATTTGGAAACAATACTTCCAGCTGTGTTCCGAAAAGTAAGTGTAAATTATAAGCGCGAAAGGTTAGAATTAGCCGATGGCGATTTTATAGATTTAGACTGGGTTTGCCGTGGCAACCAAACACTACTAATTTTGTTTCATGGGTTGGAAGGAAGCTCGCAATCGCAGTATATGAAAGGATTTGCAAATCAATTCAGTAACCTTCATTTTGATGTTTGTGCCATGAATTTCAGGAGCTGTAGTGGTGAAAACAATCGTTTGCTTTCTAGTTATCACATGGGAAAAAGTGACGATGTTAATTTAATCATTGATCATATTTTAAATCAAAATAATTATAAGCATTTAGTGCTTGGCGGATTTAGTTTGGGAGGTAACGTGTTATTGAAATATTTGGGTGAAAATGCCAATATTTTATCAAATAAAATTAAATGTGCATTTGCCTTTTCTGTGCCAATTGATTTAGCTTCAAGTTCTCAAGTTTTAAGTAGCAAGTTAAACAGACCTTATATGTTTAATTTTTTGAAAAGCTTGAACAAAAAAACAATAGAGAAAAGTAAAATATTTCCAAATCAATTAGATATTAATGGAATTGAAAAAGTGAAAACTTTTGTAGAATGGGATTCCCTAGTTACTGCTAAAATTCATGGCTTTAAAAATGCGCAAGACTATTATAACAAATGCAATTCACTTCAGTTTTTACCAAATATTACTTTACCAACTTTATTGGTAAATGCTTTAAACGATCCATTTTTATCAAAATCGTGTTTTCCGGTCGATATGGCTAAAAAGCATGAATATTTGCATTTGGAAACACCCAAAAAAGGTGGGCATGTTGGTTTTTCTATCAACGGAATTCAAGGAAATTATTACTCTGAAATAAGGGCTTTAGAGTTTGTGAGTAATTATATTGGCACTGAAAATTTAAGTTTATAGATTAACCAATGGCATTACTTTTTTACCTATTAACTCAATGGCTTTTAAATGTTTTTGGTGCGATAATCCCGCACTATCCATTTGAAAAGTAAGCCTTGAAATTCCTCCTAAGGCTTCGCTATGGCGTAATATTTTTTGTGCTACTTCCTCCGGACTGCCAATTAATATTGCACCTAAATCACCTATTTGCGATTCAAATCGGGTGCGAGTAACAGGAGGCCATCCTCGTTCTCTACCAATTTTTGTAAACGTTTCAGCATATCTAGGATAGTAATCATCAATGGCTTCTTGGGTAGTGTTAGCCACGTAACCCAATGAGTGTAAACCTACTTTTAATTGCTCACTCGAATGTCCAGCTTTTCTGCCAGCTTCTCTGTATAAATCTATGAGTGGTTTAAAACGATGCGTTTCACCTCCAATAATTGCTACCATTAATGGCAATCCAAGTTGTCCGGCCCTAACAAAAGATGCTGGTGTGCCACCAACACCTAACCAAACGGGTAATTTATTTTGAAATGGTCGCGGGTAAATAGTTTGATTGATCAATGAAGGACGAAACTTTCCATTCCATGAAATGGTTTCATTTTTACAAATTTCAAGTAATAAATTCAGCTTTTCTATAAACAATTCATCATAATCATGAACATGGTAACCAAATAATGGAAATGCTTCGGTAAATGAACCTCTGCCAACTACAATTTCAGCCCTGCCTTTTGATATTAAATCTAAGGTAGCAAAATTTTGAAATACCCTTACAGGATCGGCAGCACTCAAAACTGTAACTGCGCTGGTTAATTTAATTTGTTTGGTAATGGCTGCTGCCGCTGCCAATATAATAGTTGGTGCAGCATCTAAAAACTCTTTTCGGTGGTGTTCCCCAATTCCAAAAACGTCTAATCCCATTTCATCAGCATAGGCAATTCGCGCTAATAATTCATTGAGTGATTCGCTGTTATTGGCAGCCGTATTGTTTTCATTTTCAATCGATGCAGCTGCAAAACTATCTATTCCTATTTCCATGCTAATTTTATTTCCAAAACTACTATTTAATCTGATGTGTTCTAGTAATCTTTTATGTTATTTATTTTTATCAAATCACATCAAATTACCATTTTTCTAAAAGTTAAATTGATTCTTGGTCCTAGTACTTTGGTGGTTTTTGGCAAGGCATGTTTCCAAAATAGTTGCGTTTCATTTTTCATTTCTAACAAGCTACCATTTTCTAAAATTACAGAAACTGTTTGTTTGTTTTGTTTGTGTTTCAATGAAAATTTTCTTTCAGCTCCTAGGCTCAAAGATGCAATAGATGCCATAGGTTTCAACTCTTTTTCATCATCGCTATGCCAGCCCATTCCTTCACTTCCATTTTCATATAAATTAAGCAAACAGGCATTGTATGTTTCACCCGTTTTCTGTTCTATTATTTGTTTTAAACTTAAAAGTGCTGGTGTAAATGGCAATGCTTTTTTCGAAATATTGGAATAGGTATAATCAATATTTGAAGTGGCATACCAAGCTACTTTTCTATTGGTTATTATCAATTTTCCAAAAATAATTAATTCATCGTTTTTCCATGCTATTGTATTATTTAATTCATTAAAATAATGCAATATTTCTTCGTCACTTAATATTTTTCCAAAGTAATTTATATGGCCATTGAATGGCAATAAATTACTTGTATTATTATCAAATAATAGTTGGTGTTGTGTTGGGTTTGGCATAACTTAATCGTGCTATTTTTGTAGTTTTATAATAACTATCAAGCCCGCTGCAAGTAATAGTTTGCGCCTTTTCTAAGTTTATAAAACCATCGTTTCCCATGCAGTTAGTTGGGTAATTGATGAGTTTTATTTCGCCAATTAACAAAATAGTTTGATTGCTTTGAACAGTTATTTTTTCTTTCAATTGAACACCCAATTGAATAAAACTTTCTTGCACAAAAGGAGCCTTAAAATTGTCTTTATACTCAGCTGTTAATTGCGTAGCTTCAAACTCCGAAATTTCTTTTTCATAACGCGCAGCTGTTTGATGTGCTTGCTTGTAAATAGTTTCGTTAATATGATTAATGGTGTAATATTCTGTATTTAAAATATTAGCAAGCGTATGTCTTTCAACAGAATCGGGTCGTACAAAAAAACCAATTAAAGGCGGATTTGCACCTATGTGAACAATGGAATTAAAAATGGCTAAATTAGTTTGATTTTCATTGTTTGTAGTTCCAATTAAACACACACTTTTAAAGCCACCAATCGAATTAATGAGGTTGGCTCTTTTGCGTTGCTCCATTTGCATGATGTCATCAAAATGAAGACAGGTATTTGTTGAATTATCCATTTTTTATATTATTCATTCCACCATCCACAGCCAAAACTTGTCCAGTTATCCAAGCCGATTGTTCTAGTAATAAAAATACAATTGCATTCGCAATGTCTGTTGGTTCACCAATTTTTCGCAAAGGATTTCTTTTTTGCATGGCCTCTAATTTTTCTGGCGAGCTAATGAATTTACTTCCTAATGGTGAATTCACCAATGATGGTGCTACGCAATTTACCCGAATATTGGGTGCTAATTCGGCCGATAATGCTTTTGTTAATCCTTCAATTGCTCCTTTTGCCATGGCAATAGAACTATGAAAAGGCATGCCAGTACTTACCGCTACGGTACTTATAAATACGATTGATGCATTTTCTGATTTTTTTAAATTAGATAAATAGGCTTGCACAAATGCAACTGCACCCAACGAATTGATTGATAAATCGTTGTTAAATTCTGCTGGGGTTAACCTAGCAAATGGTTTTAAATTAATGGTTCCTGGAAAATATACCAATCCATCAATTGGCTTTTCTATAGCTGGGAAATTTCCAAAATCATAACTTGGCACTTCGTAAAATTCATCGTAATCAAAATCTTTTGGCTTGGTGCTAATTCCAATAATTTGATAGCCTTTTTCTTTTAAAAATATAGCTGTTTGCTTTGCAATGGCGCTTGATGCACCTGCTAAAATAAATGTTTTGTTTTGGTTCATTATCGTTTCGAAATTTTATTGTTTGAAATACTTCTTTGTAAATTGCATTTGAATCTATCAATGTCACTGTTGCGTTTGGCACTATGCTTTGTTTTACAATTTTCAACTCTTTTTCGCCATAATTTATAACTACTAAATTTCAAATTGTTTTTCATCAATACCTTTACATCTGCCTCCTTTAATCCAAATTGAAAGGCTATGGCGTCAAAAGGAGTTCTGTCTTCCCAAGCCATTTCTATTACTCGGTCTATCATTATTTCATTGAGTTCAGTTTTCATTGCTTTGCAATTGATTTGCTTTATTATTTTGATTAAACACACTTACAGTAAATAAGTTTACAGGTTTTAATAAATTATTTTATTTGAAGTTTCGCCTTCATTTATAATAAAAAATTTAGATTATCATGTAGTAATTGTATTTTTACCCCCATGATAAATTTCGAAAAATTGTGTATTGATACTTGTTCGTTGGCTAAAATAGCTGGTCAGTTCATCATGAAAGAAAGCAAAGGTTTTAGTTACGATAAAGTGGAAACAAAAACCTTTAACCAATTGGTAAGTTATGTAGATAAAACCGCAGAACAAATACTAGTGGAAGGTTTGCAAAAATTATTGCCGCAGGCAGGTTATATTACAGAAGAAGAAACCATTGCCACCGAAGAAAAAGAGTTCATGTGGATCATTGATCCGCTTGATGGTACTACCAATTTTATTCATAGTCTTCCAGTTTTTAGTGTAAGTATTGGGCTTATGCAAAACAAAGAATTAATATTAGGCGTAGTTTATGAATGCAATAGAGATGAAATGTTTTATGCTTGGAAAGGCAGCAAGGCTTACTTAAACAATCAAATCATTCATGTAAAACAAAATCCTGATTTAAGTAAATCGCTTTTGGCAACAGGTTTTCCCTATTACGATTTTGAGGTAATGGAAAATTATTTGGCAACTCTCAAATATTTAATGGTAAATACACAAGGAATGCGCAGAATGGGAAGTGCCGCTGTTGATTTGGCTTACACTGCTTGTGGCCGTTTTGATGGATTTTTTGAATATGGACTTCACCCTTGGGATGTGGCAGGTGGTGCTTTTATAGTTCAACAAGCTGGAGGAAAGCTTAGTACCTTTGAAGGAAATGATGATTATATTTTCAGTAAAACTTTAATTGCCTCATCAGCTGTTTTATATCCAAGCTTTTTTGAAGTAATTAAGAAGAATTTTTAGTTCACACCGTCAGACGATTGAGCAAAGGCATAGGGTTGGGAAGGCGTCAGACGGTTGATATATTATGAGTTTTAAAATTTCCTCCTAAAAACAGCTTTTTTCAAACCAAATAATAATTCTAAATTACAATTTTCAAATCAAATTATAAAAAGTTTGATTATTATTGCCCTGATTTTAAAAAATAGGTGAAGTATAATATTCTAGGAATTAGAAAATTAAGTTTAATTGAATTATTTTAAACTTTTTTTACAATTTTTTCTACAAGTGTTTGTTATTGTAAACATAATGATATACTTTTGCCACCCTTAAAAAAAAGAATAAAGCTGTGGATTCATTGAGTTACAAAACAATATCGGCAAACAAAGCTACTGTCAACAAAGATTGGTATGTATTTGACGCTGAGGGACAAACTGTAGGACGTTTCTCTACAAGATTAGCAAATATGTTGCGTGGAAAGAACAAAGTAAACTTTACACCAAATGTTGATTGTGGAGATAATATTATAGTTGTCAACGCTAGTAAAGTACGCTTTACTGGGAATAAATTAAACGATAAAGAATACAAATTCTACTCTGGTCACCCAGGTGGATTGAGAACTGAAACTGCAAAGCAGTTATTGGTTCGTAGACCAACTTACGTTGTAGAACATGCAATAAAAGGTATGTTACCTAAAAACAAATTGGGCGCAGAAATATTCCGCAACCTTTATGTTTATGAAGGTGCAGAACATCCTCATGCTCCTCAACAACCAAAAGAACTTAAATTTTAAAAATGGAAGTGAATAACGCACTAGGAAGAAGAAAAACTGCTGTTGCTCGAGTGTACCTATCAGTAGGAACGGGCAATGTAACGGTAAACGGTAAAGATGTGAAAGTATACTTTCCATCACTTGTAATGCAAAATGCTGCTTTAAAACCTTTTGAGGTTACCAACACTGTTGGTCAGTATGATGTAAGAGTACTTGTGAATGGTGGTGGAACATCAGGCCAATCCGAAGCAGTTAGTTTAGGAATTACAAGAGCGCTTGTAAAATTCGATGCCGAACTGAAGCCTGCCTTAAAAGCAGTTGGTTTAACAACACGTGATCCAAGAATGGTAGAACGTAAAAAACCTGGTCAGAAAAAAGCTCGTAAGCGTTTCCAATTTGTTAAACGTTAATCAAAAGGTACACATAAAATGGCAAAAATTACTCAAGAAGAATTATTGGAAGCAGGTGTGCACTTTGGTCACCTTACCCGTAAGTGGAGTCCTAAAATGGCACCGTATATTTTCATGGAAAAGAACGGTATTCACTTAATAGATTTAAATAAAACTGCAGTTAAGTTAGAAGAAGCTGCTCATGCTTTAAAAAATATCATCCGCTCTGGTCGCAAAGTAATGTTTGTGGCAACTAAAAAACAGGCTAAAGAAATTATTGAAGCTGAAGCTAAACGTGTTAACATGCCTTACGTAACTGAACGTTGGTTAGGTGGAATGTTAACTAACTTCCAAACTGTTCGTAAGTCTATCAAAAAAATGCAAATGATTGAAAAGATGGGTATCGATGGTACTTATACTAATATCAACAAAAAAGAGCGTTTAATGTTAGATAGAGAAAAAGACAAATTGACTAGATTAGTTGGTGGAATTGCGGAAATGAATCGTACTCCTGCTGCCTTAATTATAGTTGATGCAAAACGCGAACATTTAGCTGTAGCAGAAGCAATGCGTTTAAATATTCCAACTTTTGCTTTAGTTGATACCAATACTGATCCAAACAATATTGATTATCCAATTCCAGCAAATGACGATGCAGCAAAATCAATCGCATTAATTACAAAATACTTAACTGATGCAATTGTTGAAGGTATGGCTGAACGTAAAAGCGATAAAGAAAAAGAAAGCGATAAAGAAACAATCGTTGTAGCAGAAACTGAAACAACTGAAGCTTAATTTATCAAACATTTATAATAATTATTAAGGAAAAGAGAATTTGGATTTAGGTTCAAATTCTCTTTTTTACAAAATGGAATTTGCTGATTTTTAATCAGAATTTCCAAATTTTTCAAAGAATTAAATAAAAAACAAACAAAAATATATGTCGATTACAGCAGCAGATGTAAACAAATTACGCCAAATGACTGGTTCAGGAATGATGGATTGTAAAAAAGCTTTAACTGAAACCAATGGTGATTTTGAAGCAGCAGTTGATTTATTACGTAAAAGAGGAGCTAAAGTTTCAGCTGCTCGTGCAGATAGAGATGCTAAAGAAGGTGCAGTTATTGCAAAAACTACAGCAGATAAAAAATTAGGAGTTATTATTCACTTAACTTGTGAAACTGATTTCGTAGCAAAAAATGAAGATTTCGTTGCTTTTGCAAATCAAATTGCTGATTTAGCTTTGGCTAATAAAGCTGCAAACGTTGATGCTTTAAAAGCTTTAACGATGGATGGTTTACCATTATCAGAAAAATTATTAGAGCAAGTTGGTAAAATTGGTGAAAAAATTGATGTGATCAATTATGTAATCATGGAAGGTGAAAACATTGTTCCTTACATTCATGCTGCTAATCGTTTAGGCGTTCTAGTTTCACTAAACAATGCTGGAAGCGATGCTAATTTTGTAGCAGGAAAAGATGTTGCAATGCAAATTGCTGCAATGAATCCAATTGCATTAGACAAAGATGGCGTTGATGCTTCTATTATTGAGCGTGAAATTCAAATTGGAAAAGATCAAGCTATTGCTGAAGGTAAACCAGAAGCAATGCTAGAAAAAATTGCTCAAGGTAAATTGGGTAAATTCTATAAAGACAACACACTTTTAAATCAAGAATTTGTAAAAGATAGTTCTAAAACTATTACACAAATGTTAGATAGTATCGAAAAAGGCCTAACAGTTAAAGCTTTCAAGCGAGTAGCACTTGGTTAATAAAATCTTTAAAAGTCCCTCACAAGGGACTTTTTTTTTGCACTATTATTGCAATTAATAAATAATTGTTAATTTTATAAAAATATTCAAAATGAAATATAAACGCGTACTCTTAAAATTAAGCGGTGAAGCCTTAATGGGCGACCAACAATATGGTATTGATCCTAAAATATTAGAACAATATGCTCGTGAAGTAAAACAAGTTGCCGATATGGGTGTGGAAGTTGCTGTAGTTATTGGCGGTGGTAATATTTTTAGAGGTGTACAAGGTGTTGCTGGAGGAATAGTTGATAGGGCGCGAGGTGATTACATGGGAATGCTTGCAACTGTTATAAATGCGATGGCTTTGCAAGGTGCTTTTGAAAAATATGGTATCAAAACAAGATTGCTTTCTGCCATAAAAATGGAACAAATTAGCGAACCTTTTATTCGCAGACGTGCTATTAGACATTTAGAAAAAGGTAGAGTTGTTATTTTTGGTGCAGGAACAGGAAATCCTTATTTTACCACAGATTCAGCAGCTTCATTAAGAGCAGTAGAAGTTGGTGCAGAGTTAGTTTTAAAAGGAACTCGCGTAGATGGAATTTATACTGCTGATCCTGAAAAAGATAGTAATGCTACAAAATTTGATACAATTAGTTACCAAGAAGTATACGAACGTGGTTTAAACGTAATGGATATGACTGCAATTACGCTTTGCCAAGAAAATAAATTAGCAATTGTGGTTTTTGATATGAATAAAGAAGGCAACTTTTTAAAAGTTTGTCAAGGAGAAACAGTTGGAACTTTAGTTTGCTAAAATAAATTATTACGCATGTTTTCACAGTTATTAGTTGATTTGCAAAATGGAAATAAACGTGCTTTAGCTCGTGCAATTTCATTAGTAGAAAATAATAGTGAAGGTTACGAATCACTTTTAGAGGGAATAAATTTTAATAAAAAAGTTCCAATTATTGGTGTAACGGGTCCTCCGGGAGCAGGGAAAAGTACTTTGATAAATGCGTTTGCAAAACATTTATTAGACCAAAATAAAAAAGTTGCCATCATTGCCGTTGATCCAAGTTCGCCTTTCAATAAAGGTTCATTAATGGGCGATAGATTGAGAATGAGTGAACATTTTTTAAATCCAAATATTTTTATTAGAAGCATGGCCACTCGAGGAAGTTTGGGTGGTCTTGCTCCTAAAATATTTGAAGTAGCTGATTTAATTCGTGCTGCAAATTTTGATTATGTAATCATTGAAACTGTGGGTGTAGGTCAAAGTGAAGTGGAGATTGCTAGTTTAGCAGATACCACTGTTTTGGTATTGGTGCCTGAAGCTGGCGATGATATTCAGACTATTAAAAGTGGTGTAATGGAAATTGCTGATGTATTTGTTTTAAATAAATCGGACAGAAGTGGGGCGGATACTTTTTATAAAAATTTGTGTGCATTAACGCATAGTAATGCTGCAAATAATTGGGAAACACCTGTTGTTAAAACAATTGCTCACAAATATGAAGGAATCCTAGAATTAGAATTGGCAATTTTTAAACATCAGCATGCAGATAATTTATTTGATAAAAAGAATTTATTATTAGCAGAAAAAGCGGTGATGTTAATTAAAAATCAAAGAGTTAAAGATTTGAATTTTGAGCAGATTTTAAATGAACTCAAGCAAATTAGCAATCAGCAAAACTTTAACATCTATCGTTATGTTAAAAAATATAATAATTAAACATTTTAAATGAACATAGCAATAATTAGTGGCTCTGCTAGAGCAAATAATAATACTTTACGTGTGGCAAAAGCCATCCAATTGCATTTAACAAATTTAAACCAATTAAGTAATGTAGTTGATTTTACTTTTTATGATTTACCGCTAATAAATCAAGGAAAAGTAGATCAAAATAATTTAAGTGCTTTTCAAGAAGATTTGATAACAGCATGGAGAAATGCAGATTTAATTATTACTATTTCACCTGAATATAATTGGAGCGTAACACCTGAATTGTTAAATATGTATAATGCAATAGGAGTGAAGGATTTTATTGATTTATTTAACGAAAAAACCTTTGCATTTGTTGGCGTTTCTTCTGGAAAAGGTGGTAAAATGCCCTGCTTACAATTAAACCAAATAGTAGGTAAATTAGTTAGTTTTAGTAACAGCTATTCCTTTATTTCTCCTAAAATATTTGAATCACATTTTACCAAAGATGTGTTAGATGAAAATGGAAATTCATTGGAAAATGCAATGTACGACAAAGGACTTTTGGATTTTATAAACTATAATTTGAATGTGGCTGAACGTTGGAAAAAGTAATTATTTTTTAGTATTCCATCTATATATAATCCGATAATCTGTAAAATTTGCATTTTGGTTATTTGCAAATAATGAAACACCCACACTCCAATTTTTATTTATTTTATAAGCAATGGTATGTCTGTGATAAATCCAATTAAAATATGGCACCTCTTTAAATAAATAAACACCAAAATATTGACCCCAAGTAAAACGGTGGAATAAAAACTCATGACCAAATAAAGAACCTAATCTCATATAATTTAACGAATCTCGATTGTCATACCACATTCTATATTCAATTGATTTGTCGTTTATCCATTCTGCTCCAACAACAAAAGCATGTGCTTTTTTTAAGCCAAACGGGTGATGATAACTAAGGGCTATTCCATTAACCCAAAAGTATTTATCAATACTTACAGGTGTGTTTTTATAGGTAGCATAAGCCGCTATTTGCCAATTATTTTTACTTTCAAACAATCCATTTCTTTTATTAATATTTATTTTTTTGCTTACATCATTAAAAACTCTTCGGCTATAGGAAATATTAGCTGTAAAAAAATTCACCCCTAAATTTGGACTTCTATTTCCTCCATTTGAAAAGTGATTAAGTATTACTTTTGCTCCAATTTCATTTGCATCATTTAGTTTGTAATTTGCTACTATACCTAAACCCAAATAGAAATTTACATAACTACTATATGATCTGTTTAATGGATTTGAAATTAAATTATATGGGTTAAATACAATGTTGATACCTCCATTTGCTTTAAAGGCAAAATTGATTTTTTTTGTTTTTATAAAAGTTGATTCCAATGTGTAAAATGCATTTACATTATCTCCAAATATTGGGTCATCAAAATAAAAATAATTAATTCCAAATCCTGTTAAAAAACCTTTTTTGTTAAAATGGCTATCAAATGTATCATTTCTTTTTCTTAATAATTCAAACTCTAAACCCAATACTAGTGCGTTTTCTGAATGTTTTGCGCTAGAAGAATGTGCCCAAATAAAACCATTATGCAAGTTTGTTCTTAAAAAATAAGAAGTGTTTTTATATAATAATGAATCATTGCTTGCAAAGCAAAAATTAGAAAATAAAATTAGAAAATAAAGACTAATTATTTTGCCCATTTTTTCTTTTTAAAAAATAATATACAGGTACACCTAGTAATACCAAACACAAGCCAGAAAGGGCAAAAGCTGTTTTGAAAATCAATAAACTTACGCAAATTATTAATGCCATAACTATATATGCCGCTGGCAATATTGGATAACCAATTACTTGATAAGGACGCTCAGTATTTGGAAGTTTTTTACGTAAAACAAAAACAGCGCCTACAGTTAATATATAGAATATTAAAACAGCAAAAACTACATAATCTAATAAGTCGCCATAAGAACCAGAAAGTACTAAAATACTTGCCCAAACTCCTTGGTAAATTAATGATTTTTGTGGTGATTGATGTTTGTTTAATTCACTAGCTTGTTTAAAAAACAATCCTTCATCGGCCATTACTTTATAAACGCGTGAGCCACTTAAAATTATTCCATTTATACAGCCAAAAGTTGATACCATAATTAATACTGCCATTATAATTGCACCGTTATCACCAAAAACTTTTTGGAGTAAAAGTGTACCAACTCTGCTTTGTTCTGCATGTTGAATTTCGGATATAGAAAGTGCGTTGATGTAGATAAAATTGATCAATACATATAAAAACAAAACACTTCCTGTTCCAATCAATAATGATAAAGGTAAATTTCGCTTAGGATTTTCTATTTCGCCTGCAGTAAATGTGATATTGTTCCAAGCATCGGCACTAAATATAGATCCTACTAGTGCTGCCGCAAATATGCCAATATTAAAATGAATTGGAGTGGATGGTACTAATGTATTAGATAGGGTTGTAGTGTTTTGATTGGTTAAAATAAAATACAATCCTGCAAAAATAATAAACAACAATGAACCAATTTTTGCAAGGGTAAAAATATTTTGAAGCAATGCTGCATGTTTTACTTTCCCAAAATTGAAAATGGTTAAGAGGGCTATTAATGCAATGCCTAACAATTGCGCAGCACTAATATTTAAAGTATAAGAATTGGTAATTATCCAAGAAAACAAAATATTTTTTTCGCTAAAAACAGGGAAAATAACGCCAGTAAATTTAGCAAATCCTACAGATACTGCAGCAATGGTTCCTGTTTGAATAATGGTAAATAATGTCCACCCATACAAAAAACCAAATAGTGGGGAATATGCTTCTTTTAAATATACATATTGACCACCGGCTTTAGGCATTAATGCAGCTAATTCGCCATAACTTAATGCAGCAAAAATGGTAAGAATAGCAGTTACCACCCAAGCTAAAATAAGCATGGTTGGCGTTCCTAATTCGGTAAGCATTCCGGCTGAAACAATGAAAATTCCTGAGCCAATCATGCTACCCATAATGAGCATGATGCTATCTAATAAATTGAGTTTTTTATTCATTTATAAATGTTTGATTGGAAAATCAAAGGTCAATTATAAATAAAAAGAAGTGGAATTTGAATAAATGAATGCTTGAATATTTATTTTTAAGTCAAAATTAGTTTACTAATTCAAATGCGCATTATACATTTTGGCTAAGTTTCTCATTTCATTTCTTTGTAAACTTTGTTGGTAACGCAAATTTATAATACATAATATTCCACTACTCGTTAGCATTACTGAATTGAGATTTACATTGTTGAATAATATTTCCCCCAATCCAAAACCAAGCGTTAATCCAGTTATGATTGATTGCGGATAGCTAACTATTCTGTAGTTTTTGATGGTTTTTATTTTTGATTGTGTTTTTGGAAATTGCGCACACATTTTTTTAACTTTTGCAAAGCTTACAAACTTTCCATTTTGATAAAAATACATGCTTTTTACATATAATGTATCACTTTGGGAAACTTGAGCAAATGAAATAAATGAAAGAAAAATACAAGCAAATAATAAAACTGCTTTTTTTGATTGATGTAAATTTATGATGTTCATTTTTAATAATTTTAGTTTGTGTAACGTATTCAAACATAAAAATGTTACAGCAAATTATTATCCTAAAGAATTGCCAATTGCCTTGGCACAATTTTCACCATCCATGGCGGCACTTACTATTCCGCCTGCATAGCCTGCACCCTCGGCACACGGATACAAACCTTTTATTTGAATATGCTCAAATGTTTCTTTGTTCCTTGGTATGCGAACTGGCGATGAAGTGCGGCTTTCGGTAGCTAATAAAATAGCTTCGTTGCTATAATAACCATTCATTTTTTTTCCAAAAGCTTTCATAGCTCCTTGCAAACTTTTTGCCACATAATTGGGCAATATTTCATTTAAATTTCTACTTACCGTTCCCGGTAAATAAGAGTTATTGGGTAATGTAGATGATGATTTATTATTCACAAAATCTACCATGCGTTGCGCAGGTGCTTGCAAGGTTTGATTGCCTTGTTCAAAACAATTTTGCTCCACCATTTTTTGAAAATACATGCCAGCCAATGGTCCGTATTTTTCAAAGTCTTTAAAATCTTCAGCATTGATTGAAACCACCATGCCCGAATTGGCAAAAGGATTATTTCGTTTAGAAGGACTCCAACCATTTACCACTATTTCGCAAGGAGCTGTCATGGCAGGTGCAATAATTCCACCCGGACACATACAAAAACTAAACACACCACGGCCATTTACTTGCTCTACCAAACTATAACTAGCTGCTGACAAATATTCGCTTCGTTGTGTTCCGCAGCGGTACTGAATGCTATCAATTAATGCTTGTGGATGTTCCACCCGAACGCCTAATGCAAATGGTTTGGCTTCTATGATGATTTGTTTGCGGTGCAATAATTCAAAAATATCTCGTGCCGAATGACCTGTTGCTAGTATTAGATTTTGGATGTTGAATTTTGAATGTTGGATTTCATTATTGGAGATAGTAATTGACTTTATTTTTTCACCGTCCAATTCTAAATCGGTGAGTTTGGAGTTGAAATGAATTTCGCCTCCGCAACTAGTAATTGTTTCCCTGATTTTTTCAATAATATGTGGCAATTTATTGGTGCCAATGTGCGGGTGACTTTCGTATAAAATACTTTCATCGGCACCATGGTAAACCAATAGTTTTAAAATTCGATTTACATCACCACGCTTAGACGCTCGGGTATATAATTTACCATCGCTATATGTTCCTGCGCCACCTTCGCCAAAGCAGTAATTGCTTTCAGGATTTACCGTATTGTTTTTAGTAATATTGGCTAAATCACGCCTGCGTTCTTTAACGTTTTTTCCTCGTTCAAAAATGATTGGTTTTAACCCTAATTCTATTAATTGCAAAGCAGCAAACAAACCCGCAGGACCCGCACCAATAATGGCAACTTCTTGCGCATTGGTTACATTTTTAAAATCAAATTCAATGATTTCTTTTACAGGATTTTCGTTTATAAAAACATCAACAGTTAAGTTAATTCTTACTGGTTTTTTGCGTGCATCAATCGATTTTTTTTGAAACACCAAACCCGAAATTTCATTGGCATTAATGCCATGATATTTACTGATAAATTTTTTGATGCCTTCAGTATGGCCTAATTCTTCTGGTAATCCAGTTAATTCTAGTGTACGTTTCATGGTTAGGTTTTTATCCTAAAATAGGTTTGCAATAGTAACAAATAGTTTTAGTTATGACAAAAATATCAATATAGTTCTCGTTGGTGACTCTTCGCTAAACAAGGGCATTATTTTATAACTCATCAAATAGCTCTTCAGCGTTTCGAGTATTTAGTTTTCCTTCATTTACCAAATTCAATTCATTTACAGATTCACTTAAATTTTCTAAAACAAAAGTTTTATTTGAATCAAGTTCATCGTCTTTTATATTTAAATCTTGTGTTTTCATAATTAATATATTTGCCAGCAGCCACTTTTAACTAAACAAATTAAAAACTAAAAAGCTACTACCGTAAGCCAAAGCAGTTAAATATAAGAATTGAATAATTGGCCATTTGATACTATCCGTTTCTTTTTTTACGATGGCTACTGTGCTCATACATTGCAAAGCAAAAGCATAAAAAATAAGCAGCGATAAAAACGTGGCTGTGTTATAGCTTGGCTTTCCCGTTCTAGGATTTATTTCGGCCATCATTTTGGTTTTGATATGTCCAAAGCTATTGTCCCCATCATTGTTTACACTGTATATGGTATTCATGGTTCCAACAAAAACTTCGCGAGCTGCCATAGAGGTAAGCAAGGCAATTCCTATTTTCCAATCAAAGCCCAAAGGACGGATGATGGGTTCTATTAATTTACCAAATTCACCGGCATAACTTGCTTCTAGTTTTTGGGAATTCATTTGTAAACTTAAGTCTTTTTTTACTGTTGCTGAAGTGGTGTCGTTATTTATAATGGCGGTGTATTTTGTTTCTATGTTTTGAATATTTGAATGCGGGCCAGTTGATGCCAAAACCCAAAGAATAACAGAAACTGCAATAATTATTTTCCCCGCACCAAATACAAAAGCGCTTCCTTTTTCATAAATGGTAATTAATAAGTTTGAAATTAAGGGAACTTTATAGCCTGGTAATTCTAAAATAAAGAATGTTTTTTCTTTTTGTTTGATAAAAAATTTAAACATCCAAGCACTCATAATGGCGGCAAAAAAACCAATTAAATACATGAGCATGAGTATTAATCCATGCACGTTAAACGGACCCCATTTGGCGGTGTCTTTTAGTAACATGCTAATAAGCAAAGTGTAAACGGGTAAGCGTGCAGAGCAACTCATTAACGGAGTTACCAAAATAGTTATTAAACGTTCTTTTTTGTTTTCAATGCTCCGCGAAGCCATGATACTTGGAACAGCGCAAGCCATGCCGCCAATTAATGGAACAATTGATTTTCCGTTCATTCCAAACGGACGCATAATTCTATCCATGATAAAACCTACACGGGCCATGTAACCCACGTCTTCTAAAATGGCAATGAATAAAAACAGCAAGATTATTTGTGGTAAAAATATTAAAACACCGGTTAATCCTGCTAAAACTCCATGCACAATTAAATCGTTTAAAACACCTGGAGGCAATGTGTTTTGAATATAATCAGTAAAGGTTTTTAAACCATATTCAATCCATTCTTTTGGGTATTCGCTCCAGCTGAACATGGCTTGAAAAACCATTAAAAGTAGCACTAAAAAAATAGAAATTCCATAATAACGATGGGTCAATATTTTATCGACCTTGGCAGTAATTGAAGCTTTTAATTGTGTAATATTTTTTATACGCGCATGTTTTACCGCATCATCTATTATTTGATAGCGAGTTAAAACTTCGTCTTCTTGAAAAGCAATTCTATCAAATTTATATTTTTTAAATATTTCATTCAGTTTTATTGCTTTTTCGCTTAATAAGTTAGATGCATTAATTGAATATTGCAAAGCTGAATATTTGTTACGTTTATCGTTTACTTTAGCAATTTCGGAAAGCATTGTTGCATTTACTTTTTCCAAGCCAAAAAACTGAGTGGTAACCCTAGCATTTTCATCCAATAAAAGTTCTTTTATTTTTTCAATGCCTTCTTTTTTTCTTGCATTTATGCAAATAATTGGAACTTTAAGTTTCTCTTTCAGTTTTTCTATATCATATTTTATGCCTCTTCGTTCAGCTACGTCTAGCATGTTAAGCACCAGTATAACAGGAACTTCTAAGTCTGCAACTTGTGTAAAAAGCAATAAATTTCTTTTTAAATTACTGGTATCCGCAATAAAAATAACTAAATCGGGGTAATAGTTTTCCGATTTGTTTCTAAGAATATCGTAGGTTACTAATTCATCGGCACTTTTAGGATAAAGGCTGTAGGTACCAGGTAAATCAATGATGTGTGCAGTTTTATGATTACTTAATTTAAACGAACCTGTTTTCTTTTCAACGGTTGTTCCAGGAAAATTTGAAACTTTATGGTTTAAGCCTGTTAATGCATTAAACAAACTGGTTTTACCACAATTTGGATTTCCTACAAGGGCAACTGTTATTTCTTTTTGTTTCAACTAATCTACTAATTTAATTTCTATACATTTTGCATCTTGCATGCGCAAACAAACTTTAAATTCACTTAAATTGATTGCAATTGGATCGCCAAAAGGTGCAACATTTGATAGTTCTACCGATTCTCCGGGCAATATTCCCATTTCAAAAAGTTTAAGTGACAATAACTGTCCGTTTACTTTAGTAATAATGGCTTTTTTTCCAAAACCTAATTGTGTAAGATCCATAATTAGGGTGCAATTTAGAATAATTCTACTTAAGATTATAGTTTGTGATAAATGTTTTTGAAATAGGTGACCTATCAACATATCTTTAAAATTACATTTAAAATATTTTATGTTATTAAGTATTAAATATCAGGATATTGAATAAAAAAAATGAAAATTTTAAGGAAATAAATTTTCCATTGCTTAAAATATT
>CAIUQQ010000406.1 GCA_903901345.1 uncultured Bacteroidota bacterium
CTGACTCCCTACTGACTCACAACTGACTCCCTACTGACTCACTACTGACTCACAACTGACTCACCACTGACTCACTATCGACCCATCATGTAGACAATCAGTAGGGGGCGTATCACAACTGACTCACTATCGACCCATCATGTAGACAATCAGTAGGGGGCGCATGCCTGAGCGACCTGTGCACTACGCGGTCAGTACTGTGGTTAGTACAGTAGCCAGTACAGGCTGTGGTGTAAGTGATTTGAGTACTACGAGTACTATGAGTACTACGCGTGGCTGCATACCATTTCACACAGAGGGAACTGACGAAGCACCACGTACTGACGAAGAAGAAGTTGAGAGAGAAACGGCGGCGTCAGGACGGTGGCTCGTGACTCATATAGCAGTCAGCGCCGCTTGTTCGCGCGGAGCCTCGGTTTACTCGTTGCGAGTGATATAGCCCGGGTTTATCACTGCAAGTGATATAGAATAGTAATCGATTTATTGTTTACATTCAGGCTGTGAATCCTTTCTATGATTAATACCGTACGTACGCTCTGCTTGTAGTACGTACGTACGCTCTGTTTGTAGTACAGCTAAGAAGTTATTGTTTACATCTTGTTTGAGATACTATTCTTCTTGGTTGATAATTATGCTTAGATTTAGATATTGTTAAATTCATACTTCTACAGTATACAGTAGTGTCGGGTGTCGGTTCTCACTCTCTCACGAATGGGAGCCGACTCTTGTTGTAAACCAGTAAACGAGTCAAGCAACAGCGATAACACGACAGCAAAAGTATTATTACTATCATTTCGAGGCTCTGTACTCTGTACAAGGGGCGGGGGGTCGTTTTCGGGGCTTCTTTGTGGACAGGCAGTGCGTCGTGGTCGTGGTTTTCGCTCCTCCTCGACCGCCGCGCGCGCGTAGGCAGTGGTTGTACTATTACTATTACTAGTCGTAATAACTCGCTTAGTAGCTCCCAATCCTAAGCAAGTTGGCTGGCTGAGCAAGGGCAGCCACCATCCCTCCTCGGTGCCGCCCCCCGGCCGGCCGCTCTGCACTCGATGATTTTTTCGAGCACCTTCTTTTTTTATAGCTATGGTGGGGCGGTCGAAATTTTTTTCTTAAGTATATGGCTGGGGGGGAAAAGAACAAGAACAGCAAAAAAAATGGTGCCTCCGAGGAAGTGGAGGAGCGAGCCGCCCACTCCTGGTCAGCAGCAGTCTCCGAGAGCGAGGAGGAGGGAAATCTTCAAGAATCCAGGAGGAGCGCACCACAATGATTAACGTCAGTGGCGGCAACACCACTCTAAGGGTTAACACCTTCAACAAGAATGTCAAATCTCGTGGTAACTCAGAATAATCGACTTTTGCAAGACATACACAAAGCTTGACAACAAACCAGAGCACTCCTCTATTGAATATACCCCTATATTGATCGTAAACGGAGTGGTTTCCTCTCAATCATTCTAAAACTGCTTATTCAACTTCGAAAAGAAAAATCTTTTCGCGAGGCCTTTTTCACAAAATTTTACTCGGTTCTAGCTCCAAAACTATTTAAATCAATTTCAGCTGTTTTTTTGCTGATATTCAAGTTGTTTAAGTAAAATTTACAATACTTAATAGTTCGCCCTCTTTCTGAAAAAAGTTTTTCGTAATGAGTGGTTATATTCCTTAAATTATCATAATTATGCGCTTCATGATGCACATTTCTAATAATTTCTACCGGTTTTATATTTAAAAGCGATAATGTTTCTAACGTATAATCAAACAAGTTATCGTCATCAGTTTTAAAGTGAATAGGTCCATTTTCTTTTAAAACTTCTTTGTAAACAGCTAAAAATTCTGGATGCGTTAACCTATTTTTTTCATGTCGTTCTTTGGGGAATGGGTCAGGAAATGTAATCCATATTTCGGCTACTTCATTTTTTTTAAATACTTCATTCAGCTTTTGAACGGTCATTCTTACAAATGCAGAATTTTGCAGGTTTTCTGCTTGCGCAATTTTTGCGCCTTTCCACATTCTATTGCTTTTTATATCTATTCCAATAAAATTGGTGTTCAAATCCTGTTGCGATAAATTCACCGTGTATTCCCCTTTACCGCAGGCCAATTCAAGAATTATTGGATTTTGGTTTTTAAATACTTGCGTTTGCCATTTTCCTTTTAAATGAAAAGGAAAATCGAAACAGTTATTCATTACTGCAAATTCTGCAAAACGTTTTAATTTTTGTTGTCCCATATTACACAAAAAAAGTTGTGTTTATTGATTATTTATTGAGGTTTTGAATGATGAGTAGTTGGGTGATTGGTATGATGATTTACTCCTTTGGGTTTCTTTTTAAAACCATTTTTCTTCTTAAAATCATTAAACGGTCGGTGTTCTTTCAATTCCGGTTGGTATAAAGGTGCTTCACCCAAAAATGTTGGCAATGGTAATTTAGGAACTTCAGCTCCTATTAAATTTTCAATGCTAAAAAACCTGCGTTGGTCTTTCTGATTAATAAATGTAATAGCCGTTCCTGTACTTTCCGCTCTTGCTGTTCGGCCTATTCTGTGAATATAATCTTCGGGATCGGGTGGCACATCAAAATTGATGACCAAACTTATTCCATCTACATCTATACCGCGCGAAAGAATATCGGTGCCAATTAATATTTGAACTTCTTTGTTTTTAAACGCACGCATAATGTCTTCTCGCTCCGATTGTTCCAAATCGCTATGGAAAGCTTTAATCGATAATTTGCTGCGTTGCAATTCTTTGTTCAGCTCTTTAACTTTTTCTTTGGTACCAGCAAAAATAATTACACTGTTATGTTCTTTCTCTGTTAGTATATGTTTTACCAATGCTATTTTTTGCGCATCGTAAACCATGAATGCTTGCTGTAAAATTCCTGCTGCTGGCTTACTTAACGCAATATTTATTTGCTCTGGATTTTTTAATATTTTATTGGCTAAAGTTCTAATTTTTGGCGGCATGGTTGCCGAAAATAAAACAGTTTGTCTATCGGTTGGCAAATAATTTATAATGCGCATAATGTCGTCATTAAAACCCATGTCAAGCATTCTGTCGGCCTCGTCTAATACCAAATGTTTTAGTGTACTCATGTCTACTTTTCCTGCCGAAGTAAGCATGGCTAGTAACCTGCCTGGAGTGGCTATAATAATATCAGCACCTTCGCGCATGGCTTTCTTTTGTTGGTCAAAAGCGGCACCATCGGTTCCACCATAAATTGAAATAGAACTAATTCCCAAAAAGTAAGCAAAACCTTCTACTTGTTGGTCTATTTGTTGCGCTAATTCTCGGGTTGGCGCTATAATTAAAGTGTTTAAATTACGCGTTTCAGTTTGTACTATTTTACTTAAAATAGGTAATAAATAAGCAGCGGTTTTTCCCGTTCCTGTTTGAGCGCATGCTATCAAATCTTTGTTTTCAACGATTAAAGGAATGGCTAATTCTTGAATGGGAGTGGGCTTGTCGTAGCCCATTGAATATAGGCCGTCTAATAGCCTTTGGTCAAAATTAAAGTCAGTAAAGTTCAACTATTTTTTGTGTTTAAATTGCATTTCATTGTTTGTTTTTTTAACAATAAAATGCATGTTCATATTTATAAATTTTGCTCAATATATGTATTTATTCCGCTAACTCTATTTTTAGCACACAATAATCAACTTTATTGAGTTGGTTTTTATCTAATTCTATCGGCACTTTTTACCAAATCATCATCCTTTTTTATTAAGCGCAATACTCTAAAGTTGAGGTATAAATTAAATATCATCAACATCACACCAAGTGTAGAGTAGGGCATTAATTTTCCAAATTCAAAGCCAGGAATATAATTGATTGCTTTAGCAAAAACAGCTGAATACAACATGGCCATTACCAAAAAGTTTAAGCGGGTTAATTTCATTTGTTTCTCGCGGTTTTTATAGCTAAAAATAATGCTCAATGTTAATCCAATCAATAGGGCTGCAATGGCAATTAAACCATATTGAATGGTTTGTGATTTTAAAATACTGGTTTGTGTTTCGTGGCCACCAACCATGCTTTTTTGTACTTCGGTAACTTTAAAATAAAATATATTTAAGTCATATTCGTCTATGCCATTAGTAGGATTTGGCTGTTTCAATGAAAGTAAACTTCCGCTAAACATTACTGAAGTTAATACGATAATGGCAATTAAATATACGGTTTGAATGCGTTGAATCATGGTTTTTTTACGTTTTAAAAGTTCCGCAATTTATAAATCTTTATTGGAATTTTTAAAAATGAAAAGTAGCATTAGCTTTGCGGAGCAATTTTTTTAGATAAAATAAACCATGAAAGACGTTTTTATTATAGATGCTGTGCGCACACCGGTTGGCAAATTTGGTGGTTCTTTAAGTACCATTCGCCCCGATGATTTAGGTGCTGAAGTGATCAAAGCCTTAATTGCTCGCAATCCAAACATTGATATCAATGAAATTGAAGATGTAATTTTTGGTGCTGCCAACCAAGCTGGTGAGGACAATAGAAATGTAGCTCGAATGAGCGCTTTATTAGCAGGTTTGCCCATTACAGTTGGAGGTAATACCGTGAATCGTTTATGTGCTTCAGGATTACAAAGTATAGCCGATGCTAGCCGTGCCATTGCTTGTGGCGATGGTGAAATATATATTGCCGGAGGCACAGAAAGCATGACCCGTGCGCCTTTTGTAATGGCCAAGGCAGAAACTGCTTTTAGCAGAACACCTGAAATTTATGATACCACCATTGGCTGGCGATTTACCAATAAAAAATTATCGGAATTATATCATCCATATTCAATGGGTGAAACGGCCGAAAATATTGCAGCGCAATGGAAAATTAGCCGTGAGGCACAAGATCAGTTTGCCCATGCTTCACAATTAAAATACCAAGCTGCCCACGATTCAAATATTTTTGCGAACGAAATTGTACCAATTAGCATTCCCCAAAGGAAAGGCGATGCCATTGTTTTTAACAAAGATGAGCATCCTCGTTTAGGAACTATTGACGATTTAACAAAACTAAAGCCTGCTTTTAAAAAGGATGGTTCGGTTACTGCCGGTAATTCAAGTGGAATAAATGACGGTGCTGCTGCTTTGATTTTAGCGAGTGAAGATGCGGTAAAAAAATATAATTTAACGCCAATGGCTCGTTTGGTAAGTAGAGGTGTGGCTGGTGTGCATCCGTCTATTATGGGAATTGGACCTGTTCCTGCTACTCAAAAAGTATTGAAACGTGCGGGTTTAACCATGAACCAAATTGGTTTGGTAGAATTAAACGAGGCTTTTGCTGCGCAAGGTTTGGCGTGCATGCACGATTTGCAAATGAACCCAGAAATAGTAAATGTGAACGGTGGTGCTATTGCAATTGGTCATCCGCTAGGAGCAAGTGGTGCTAGGATTTCTTCTACTTTAATTCACCAAATGCAAAAACAAAATGTTCAATATGGTTTAGCTACCATGTGCATTGGTGTTGGACAAGGTGTAGCGTTGATTTTTGAAAAAGTTTAGTTACTAGTTGTCAGTTGATTTTGTCAGTTGATAGGATTGTTTATTGGTCGTTGAGCTTTTAGAAACGAAGATGTTTTCGTGGTGTTCCAAACCAAATACTCCTATTTGTTTGTGAGGTTTCCAACCGAGGACGGATATTTTTATTTTAACAATTTCAAAAAAAAACTATTTTTGTTATATGATTATTAGAACCATTGAAATAGATACTGAAGAACATGCGCAACAATTGGATGAAATTCTTAGCAAGCTTCCATATGTAAATAATTCAAGAACAATAAGCGTTAAAAATGCAGCGCTAGGTTTTGTAAATGAGCCAATGGAAGATGAACTAATTTCATTTTTTACGGAAGATAAAGAGGATGAAATATTGATAGCCGCTGACGAAGTTTTTAAAAAATATAAACATTAGTGGATGTATTTTTTACTAAAAAAGCAAAACAAGCAATTGATGTAATAGCCGATTTTGTTGAAAGTAAAAATACCCCTGGAAGTGGAAATAAATTTGCATTAAAATTTGAACAAGCAATTAAGCAATTTGCAATTGATAATACTACGTATGCAAAATGCAATCACAATTTGTTAAGGGTGCTTGGTTATTCATGTATTACAATTTCAAAATGGGTGGTTGCATTTAAAATAAAAGACAATAAATTTATTATTTATAGAATTATTTTGGGCTCTTTGTTGAAGTAATATTCATTTGTAATTTGTTTGAAGTTTCGCCATTGCAGTCGAGGACGCATGTAAAGGATAAAACCTATCCGATTCGGATGGTGAGGACACCAACCGAGGACAAAAGACTAATTACAAAATCTATTACTTTAAAATTATAAAAGACGAAATTTACAAGCATGTTTACAATAAGATTGATACTTTGCCTTGCTCTTTTATTTACAATTGGTATTTCTACTATTGTAGCTCAAAATGCTACAAATTCTTTAATAATTGAACATGTAGTAAAAGAAACTAAACAAAATACCAACAAAAAGCCGCATCATCCAATTAGAACACCAATTATAATTGTATCTACTATTTTAGGTTTATTTGTTGTTTTTGGAACATTTTTATTCTTTAGTTATCCCGGAAAAAGTTAAATGAAATTGCTATGTTGAAATTATTTTTGAGTTTTGTTAAGAATTATTTACTTCTTACTAAATTTAAAATGATAACCAACTTTAATATTGAAGTATAATTTACTTCCAAACCCTGAGCCAGGGCTATAAGTAGTAGCATTTTCGATGCCTGTTATAAATGAACTAAAAGCTATTGGATTTATAATTTTATAACCAAGCAATACACCAAAATTCAAACCATATCTAGTAATTTTTTGAGCTTCCAATTCTATGGTAGAATATAAATTATTTTCATCATAATTTTTGGTTGTTTTTCCGTAAATAACATCATCGGTAATTAAAGTAAATCTTTCTTTTGCATAAGTAGCTGTTCCGTTAATAGAAACATATCTTGAACCAAAATAATCATCATAAAAACGCCACAACATAACACCAGATTTTAAAGAATAAGCTTTCACACTTTTATTGTGTTCAAATACATCTCTATCAATAACTCCAATATTTTCAAACAAGCTATAATTCATATCGTCATTACCAAAAGGTTGTACATAACTTAATTTAACTAAATAACTTAAACCATTGTTTCTTAAATGTACAAACGAAAGTTCAATAGGCAAATAGTCAATAATCTTGGTTTGTAAACCAATATAATTAACGCATGATGTATCTTTTTCATAAACATATTGGGCTTTAGTTTCTAAAACAATACAGCTAACCAACAATGTAAGAAACAATATTTTTCTATTCATTTAGTTAACAATTAAAGTATCAAAAATTTCTCTTTGAGAATATTTTCCCCAATAACGTTTAAAAAAACAAGTATCAAAGGTATAATTAACAAGTATTGGGCTAAAGTTCTTTTTTGCCACAAAATCTGGGTCGCATTTATTAGATTCGTAAGAAAGTTCTATTGGTGATTGAATTGTAATGGTATCATATCCTTTTGTGCTTAAAATGTATAAAGTTGTAAACTCATACGAATTAGATAAAAGAAGTTTACTTATGTTTGAATTGGGTGTAAGTTGAGTAGTGGTATTGGGGTAAGCAATTTTATAAATGGTATCAAAATTAGATTTCATTTTTATTGCATTTGTTATTGAAACCCTAGGAACCATATCAATGCCTGATTCTTCAGCTCCAAAGCAACAACTTTGGTGTACTATTACAATCAAAAATAGTGAGTATAAAATTATTCGTTTCAAAGGTTTTATTTAGTAATTCAAATATATAATAATTAATAGTTTTTTTATCATTGTTTTTAATCCTTGGTTTGTTTCCTCAACAACTATTCTTTTTCGGTTGGTGAGGAC
>CAIUQQ010000407.1 GCA_903901345.1 uncultured Bacteroidota bacterium
ATTTATTTGTTTTTTTTAAATAGGACCAATTAAATGGATAAAATAAAGTTAAATGTATTGGGGTTAAGTAGCGGACAAAAAAGTGGTAGCTATACGTTAATACTTGGCGACATAAATAGCAATATACGATTACCAATAGTGATAGGAAGTTTTGAAGCTCAGGCAATAGCTATTGAAATAGAAAAAATAGTTCCATTTCGTCCCATGACGCACGATTTGTTTTTGAATTTTTTCAAAGAATTCAATATTGAATTGATTGAAGTGCAAATTTATAGTTTAAACGAAGGCGTGTTTCATGCAAAATTGATTTGTGAACAATTGGGAATTGTAAAAGAAATGGAAGCCAGGGCTAGTGATAGCATTGCTTTAGCTGTTAGGTTTAAATGCCCAATTTATACTTTTGAAGATGTAATGGAAGAAGCAGGAATTATTGTGGATGCCAGCGATGAGGAAAGTTTAAATGAGGAATTTCCTGATCAAATTATAAAGGCTAATTCACCAAATGATTTATCGAAAGCTTCATTAGAAAATTTGCACATTTTATTAAATGATGCGCTGCTAATAGAAGATTATGTATTAGCTGCAAAAATTAGAGATGAAATAGATTTAAGAAAATAATATTAACAAATAATATAACAGGAAAAATAAATTAAAACTATTTCAGTTATTGGAATTAGATAATTTCAATAGCTTTAAAAATAAACCTTTATGAACATAAAAAATCGTCTTATTTTAATGAGTTTCCTGCAGTTTTTTATTTGGGGAGCTTGGCTTATTACAGTTGGGAATTATTGGTTTGCTACCAAGCAATGGAGTGGTGCAGAATTTGGGGCTATTTTTTCTACGTTAGGACTTTCTTCTATATTTATGCCTGCGTTAACAGGAATTATTGCTGATAAATATTTAAATGCAGAAAAATTATATGGAATTTTACATATTCTTGGTGGTTTGTTGCTATGTTATATTCCACAGGTTGAATCACCAGCTTCCTTCTTTTGGATCATATTATCAGCAATGCTTTGTTACATGCCCACTATTTCTCTGTCGAATTCTATTGCTTATAATATTTTAAAAAACAACAAATTTGATGTGGTAAAAGTATTTCCCCCAATTCGCGTTTGGGGAACTATTGGTTTTATCATTGCCATGTGGATTACCAATATTTCTGGTAATAAAGCTTCAGCAAATATGTTTTATATAGCAGCCATTGCAGCTGTTGCATTAGGAATTTATTCTTTTTTCTTACCCAAATGTCCTCCACAGAAACTTATTTCTGAAAATGCAACGCTAGTTCAGAAATTAGGATTGGATGCCTTCAAACTTTTTGGAACTTATAAAATTGCATTGTTTTTAATATTCTCCATGTTTTTGGGTGCTGCTTTGCAATTAACAAACATGTATGGCGATACTTTTCTTTCCGATTTTTCTAAAATTCCTGAATACAGTAATTCATTTGTTGCTAAATATTCTACCATCATCATGTCCATTTCTCAAATATCGGAAACCTTATTTATTTTAGCAATTCCATTTTTTCTCAAACGATTTGGGATCAAACAAGTCATGTTAATGTCAATGGTGGCATGGGTTTTACGCTTTGCATTATTTGCCTATGGCGATCCTTCAGGAGGCTTGTGGATGATCATTTTATCGTGTGTGGTTTACGGAATGGCATTTGATTTTTTCAATATTTCAGGTTCATTATTCATTGAAACTTCTACTGATTCTTCTATTCGTTCTAGCGCGCAAGGTTTATTCATGATGATGACCAATGGTTTTGGTGCTGTATTAGGAAGCTCAATCAGTGGCTATGTTATTGATCATTATTTTACCTTAAACGGCAATAAAGATTGGCATGCAATCTGGATTTCTTTTGCTATTTATGCGCTAATTATTGCTGTTGCTTTCGCCTTTTTATTCAAGCACAATCACAAGCCACAAGAAATAACAAATCATTAATTTCTGGAATTAATTAAAGTTTTCTAAAGTCAATTTTGATAATTTAAACGCGTTTCAAGAACCTTTTTTCCAATAAATTCCACGATAAAAAGGCAAGGAAGAATACCGTTATAATGATTGAAAATGCTACTAGAAATGGATTGAATTTGTGGAATAAATTCAAACTTACTACCAATTGAATAATGGGGAAATGGTAAATGTAAATTCCATAAGAAAAGTCTCCATATTTACCCCAATTATTTAAAAATTTAAATCCGTAAGCAAAGTATAATATTAACAACGACATGGCTATTGGCCTTAATATTTCTAAATTGAAATAATATTCAATTGAAAACACAATGATAGAAATGACAGCCAATTTGTTTTTGTATTTCATGTAAAAATCAAAATAATAAAACAAACTTATTCCTGAAATAAAATAGGTTAAAAATCCTGGAAGTTGATGTTTTAAAATTAACAAAAATCCTTCTTTTTCAGGTATAATAAAGTTAGCATAATACAATGCGAGTATGTATAAAAGTCCAAGTATATAAATGGTAATGAATACAGCTATTTTTTTTTCAAATTTGTTTATCAATAAAATTATCAATGGTAATAAAATATAAAAACTTACTTCTACTTTGATGGTCCAAAGTGCGCCATTAATAGTGCATAAAATATTGTTCAGAAAAACGCCAGGTAAGCAAGGTTGTATAAAATTCACAAAAAATAAATTAGCAAATATATATTTGTAAAGCATTGAATTTGAAAAGTATTCATACAAATTGTAGCTACTAAAAATACTAAAGAATA
>CAIUQQ010000408.1 GCA_903901345.1 uncultured Bacteroidota bacterium
GCCAGCAAAATTATAAAAAACACATTGGTGGTCTATTTCCTTCGCAAGCATTACCTTGATCAGGTTCAGAGGGTGTAATCTCAGGCTGTTTTTGCAAACAACCACCCCTAAAGACACAGCAATAATAGTTGATTAGTTGATAATTGGCGGTTGATAGTTGTCAGTCGCCTGTTTTTTATTCAAAAAGTCCGTTCTTACAAAAAATCAAATTCGCTTCTTTTTTTAGTTTTAACTGTGCTAATCCAGTTTCTATTGCCGCTCTTGAATAGTTTTCTTTGTGGTGCAAGTGAAATTCCAAAGCTTCAAATCGGATACTTTTAAACTTTACCCCAATTGCTGTTAAGCGCCATTCCAAATCCACATCTTCACCAACTCCGGCTGTAATATAATCCTGGTCAAAACCATTTATTTGTAACAAATATTTTTTATAAATTCCAACGTTGCAACCCCAAATTCCTTCTGATCTTATTTTGGTTAAAAATGGAAAATATAACGCGTATTTTAATTTGGTAGTTTTGGTAAATAACAAACCTAAAAAATTTAATTTTTGAATGCTTTTGGTTTCATAAGTCTGTTTTGTAGTGGCTTCATCAACCATTACTCTTCGTCCAAAACACAATGTGTTTTCAGCCAAATTATTTATATATGCTTTTAAAAATTTAGGGTGTGGAATGCAATCACCATCTAAAAACACAATAATTTCTCCAGAGGAAGCTTTTAGCGATTTGTTCAACATTTCATTTTTCCTAAAACCCAAATCTTGTTCTTGGCACAAATGTTTGATTTGAAAACTATAAATTGCTTGGTTTTCTTTAATAAAAAAAGAGGTGTTAACATTGCTATCATCTTCAGATACAATAACTTCAAAATTTTTATAGGTTTGCTTTGCCAATGCTTTAAAAATTAATTCAAGGGCGGCCATGTTTTTATAAAACGATATTATAATGCTAATTTTCATGCGCTTTTTAATGGCTCAAATGTATTGTTTTTTTTGTTTCTACCATTGCAAAGCAAAATATCAATGTAATATTTCGTAAGTAATAACGACTTAATTTTCAGTGAAAGCTATTTCATTTTTACCTTTCAATTTTATAAAATTCCTTTGGTGTAACTAATGTATTTATTACTAAACTTGTACTGTTATATTAGCGGAACTAAAATGTTAAATAAATCAAAAATATATTGGTATTGTCAGTTTGGAGGCTGGTTCTTTTTTGTACTCATTGAATTGATAACCTATATAAATGCACTTGGCTACAGTCACGGTTTGCTTATAAATGGGTTATCTAATTGGATAGCAGGCATTTTATTAACTCACATATACCGATTGATAGTTATCAAAGCCAATTGGTTAAACTTACCTTTACAAAAACTAATTCCTCGTGGTATATTCATGATCATTTTGGTTTCAATACCACTATCATTTTTAAATGTAATTCTTGATTATTATACTATTCCTTCTGACAATATCGAACAATTTGACCTGGGAAAAGAGTTTTTATCAAGAATAAACTTTGCTGTTTTGCCCATATTTTTCTTTAATTTTTCAAAATATGTTTTCCTGTGGGCCATTGTATATCATTTTTTTGTGTATTGGGAAAAACTATTAAAAACCGAAACCGATAAGTTTGAATTACAAGCAGTTTTAAAGGAAACGCAATACAATAATTTGAAAACACAGCTAAATCCTCATTTTTTATTTAATTCATTAAATGGAATTAGAACTTTGGTTGATTTGGATCCAGAAAATGCCAAGGAAGCTATTACAAAATTAAGTAGTTTATTGAGAGGTTCGCTTAAAATGGAAAAAAATAAAACCGTTACTTTGCAAGAGGAAATGAATACGGTAAACGATTATTTGGCCATTGAAAAAATAAGATTTGATGATCGATTAAACATTGTTTTAGAAATTTCGCAAGAAACACTTAAAACGAATTTACCTCCTATGATGATTCAAACATTGGTAGAAAATGGTATTAAACACGGTATTAGCAATTTAAAAAATGGCGGCACAATTTTTATTAAATCATTTGTGAAGAATCAAAACACCATCATTCAAATTACAAACAGTGGACAATATAATCCAAATTCAGCAACAAGCGGTTTAGGAATAGAGAACACCAGAGAAAGATTGCGCATTTTGTTTGACGATAAAGCGTGTTTTTCAATAAAAAACTTGGATGATAAAAACGTAATAACCGAAATAACCTTACCATTATGATAAAAACAATCATTATTGACGATGAAAAACTGGCTCGCGAGGGTTTAAAAAACCTATTAAGAGAGTTTACAGATATAGAAATTATTGCTGAAGCTAGCAATGCTGACGAAGGTTTAGATTTAATAGACAAACTAAAACCGCAGTTAATTTTCTTGGATATTCAAATGCCTGAAAAAAACGGATTTGAAATGCTGGAAGAGTTAATAGAATCGCCTGCTATTATTTTTACGACTGCTTACAATGAATTTGCTTTAAAAGCTTTTGAAGTAAATGCGCTCGATTATATTTTAAAACCAATTGAAACCAGTCGTTTAAGAGAAGCAATTGCTAAAGCAAAAAAACAAATTGCGCTAGCAGACGAACAAAGAGGAACCCAAAAACTAGCTGAAGACAGTCAAGTATTTATTAGAGATGGCGAACGCTGCTGGTATGTTAAAATAAACGATATCAGGTTAATAGAAAGCAATGGTAACTATGCCAAAATTTTCTTTGACAAATACCAACCTTTGATTCACAGAACTTTAAACGCTTTGGATGAAAGACTAAGTCCAAAAATGTTTTTTAGAGCTAATCGACAACAAATCATTAACTTAAACTATTTAGATAAAATAGAACCATTTTTCAATAGTGGATTATTGTTTTACATGAAAGATGGAATGAAAGTAGAGGTGAGTCGCAGACAAGCAGTTAAGTTCAAGGATTTAATGAGTTTGTAAAACCTACATTTCCAAATCAATTGCTCTAAATTCTCCAGGCTGTAAGTTTTCTAAATTTACATTTCCAATTCTTACACGTTTTAAACTAGTAACCATGTAATTAAGTTTAAAACACATGCGTCTAATTTGTCGGTTTAGGCCTTGAACTAATATGATTTTGAAGGTAAATTCATCTATGTTTTCTGTTTTGCATGGCAAGGTTATTTGTCCTAAAATTTCTACTCCCCTACTCATTTCAGCTAAAAAAACATCCGTAATTGGCTTATTTACAGTTACTATGTATTCTTTTTCTACTTCACTTGCGGGGTTTATGGTTTTATTAAAATAATAACCATCGTTTGTTAAAATCAGTAATCCTTCCGATTCTTTGTCTAAACGGCCGACAGGAAAGAGTTTTTCTTTAAAATTAATAATAGTTGATAGATTTTGGTCTATTTTTTCGTTCAAGGTGCACTCTATTCCTCGTGGTTTGTAAAGTGCGACATATATTAATTTTTTACCCGCCTGAATAATTTCATTATTATAAAAAACCGCATCGGTTTCCAATATTACAATGTTATCGCACACATTTTCAACATTTACCAAAACCTTATTTGATAAAATAATTTCTTTTGCTTGTGCATTTGAAATATTTAATTTCTTTACCAATAAGTATTGTAATTTATCTCTGTACGACATTTTGAAGCAAAATAATTGATTATATTCTCAATTACAAAATATATTGGATTTTGGGACAATATATGGAATAAATATTCGTCTTAACTATTAATTTTAAAAGCACTTAACGCAATTGCGACATTTTAGTGTTTTTATAAACCTAATTTTCTGTATTTAAAAAATTTAAAATTAACCATAAACATCTATTTTACACAAAAAAAGTCTTTTAAAGTCAATATTTGAGCAAATTCTATCAAAAATTTCACAAAAAAGGTCAGAAATTGATTGGAAAACGGTTTGGAGGTTTTATAGTTTTGATTAAAATAAAACAGCAATTCAATATTTTAAATAGAAAAGCCAAAAAACAAAGAAACAACTATTCGGCTCGTTTATTGTTCAATAAAAATATACAGCTTTTCAATTTGTGCGTTTAAGTGTGAAGTAATGGTTTAAAATTTTGTTCGCGTCTCTCCTATTTTTGCATAAATATATATTTAATAAAACAATAAATTTTGATCAAATATAATCAGTTCCAATTGGCCAACGGCCTACATATAATTCATCATTTTGATGATAGTACACAACTTTGTGTTTTGAATATGCTTTACAACGTGGGTTCCAAACATGAAAACCCCGACAAAACAGGATTTGCGCATTTGTTTGAGCACTTAATGTTTGGAGGTTCTATAAACATAGATGAGTTTGACACTGTTCTTCAGGATGCCAGTGGTGAGAGTAATGCATTTACTAGCAATGACATAACAAATTACTATTTAACTTTACCTGCCAATAATATTGAAACAGGATTTTGGTTAGAAAGTGATAGAATGTTAAGCTTAGACTTTAGCCAAGAAAGCTTAGATATTCAACGAAATGTAGTAATTGAAGAGTTTAAGGAACGGTATTTAAATCAGCCTTATGGCGATGTTTGGTTAAAAATATTGCCTTTAGCATATAAAGTTCATCCTTATAATTGGCCAACAATTGGAAAAGAAATAAGTCACATTGAAAATGCAACAATTGAAGATGTAAAAACTTTTTTCAAAAACTTTTATTGTCCCAATAATGCAGTATTGGTTTTAGCCGGAAATTTAGACTTAGAAACTTGTAAAACATTGGTTGATAAATGGTTTGCTCCTATTCCTTCGCAAAACTTTGAAAAACCAAATTATAGTCAAGAACCAAAACAAACGGAAGCAAGAACAGAAACTGTATATGCTGATGTTCCATTGGATATGATTGTAAAAGCTTATCACATGCCAGCAAGAACCGATGAAGATTATTTTGCTGCAGATATGCTCACAGATATTTTAGGAGCGGGAAAATCGTCAAGGTTTTACATTGATTTGGTAAAAAACAAAAACTTATTCAGTGAATTAGACGCTTACATAAGCGGAGATGTGGAAGCCGGTTTACTAATGATAGAAGGAAAACTAAGCAAAGGAGTAAGTATGGAAACTGCCGAAAATGCGATTTTAAATACCCTAGAAGACTTTAAAAACAATGGCGTTGGAACTAATGAGTTGACAAAAATTAAAAACAAATCAGAAACAAATATTCGTTTCAATGATATGACTGTTTTAAATAAAGCAATGAAACTAGCATACGCATGGGTTTTAGGTGATATTGAATTAGTTAACACGGAAGCTGATTCTTATTTAAAAGTTACAGAAGCAGATATTATAAATATTGCTAATCAAATTTTAGTTCCTACAAATTGTTCAACTCTTTATTATTTATCAAAACAAAATGACACTAAATAGAAAAATATCACCCAATGTGATTGAAATTAAGAGCATACACATTAAAGAAGCTCAGGAAAATATTCTATCAAATGGTATAAAGATATATACTATAAATGCTAGTAATGAAGAAGTTATAAAAATAGATTTGGTTTTTGATGCAGGAATAAATGTTCAAGATTTTAAAAGCCAGGCTAACTTTACATGCAAAATGTTAAGTGAAGGAACTAGTAAATATTCAGCTGCTGAATTAGCTGAAAAACTTGATTTTTATGGTGCCTATTTTCAAACAAAAAACACATCAGAGGAAGCAATTATTACATTATATTGTTTAAATAAACACTTAACTAATTGCTTACCATTTATAGTTAAAATACTTAACGATTCCATATTTCCTGAAAATGATTTAGAAATATTGAAGAAAAATGCCATTCAAAACTTAAAAGTTAACGAAGAAAGAAATTCATATTTAGTGAGAAGGGCTTTTAATCAAGCAATATTTGGAGAAAACACACTATATGGTTCATATTCTAATATTTCAGATATTGAATCTATTCAGAAAGAACAATTAGTTGATTTTTATAAAAATCATTTTCAAAAGGGTTTAAAATATATTTTGGCATCTGGTTATGTTGACAATGAAACAATAAAAATAATAAATACATATATTGGCTCAAATACGTTTAAGGTTTATGATAATATAGCTAAAAAATACATGGCTAAAAGAACAGAACCTACTGATTTATACATAGATAAGATAAATTCAGTTCAAAGTGCAATTAGAATTGGAAGACGATTATTCAATAGAAATCATCCCGACTTCAGAGAAATGCAATTACTAAATTTAATATTAGGTGGTTATTTTGGGTCACGATTAATGAAAAATATACGTGAAGAAAAAGGATTAACTTATGGAATATATTCAGCTATTGAAGCCTATCCTTTTGATGCTTGTTGGTATATAGATACGGAAATGAATAATGAGTTATGTGAAACTGGTATCAAAGAAATATTCAAAGAACTAGCAAGGTTAAGAAACGAATTGATAGGAGAAAAAGAACTCAAAACAGCTAAAAACTATCTTTTAGGATCATTTTTACGTAGTATAGACGGACCTTTTAGCTTAGCCGATCGTTTTAAAATACTGAAAGATTTTGATTTAGAATACCAATATTTCTATGAATTTATAGAAATAATTAAAAATACGACAGCGGAAAGACTAAAAGAATTAGCTAATTTGTATTTAAAAGAAGAAGATTTAACAAGTGTAATTGTAGGAACAAAGTAGTTTTGATAAAAAAAATTTACATATTATTACTCGTTATATTTTTAACAAAAATTGCACATGCACAATATGGATGTGGAATCAGAAGAATATGTAGATCAGGTTTAAATAATGAACTTTATTGGAATAATAGTGTGTTTCCAAAGCCATTTAAAGAATATCAAGTATATGGTAGAGATAAAACATCAGACCCTTTTACTCTTTTATATACAGATACTAGTATAAAAAACACCTATTTTTTACATTTAAACGCTAATGTTCCTAGTAATAAAAACTGGGAATATTTTATTATTTGTTTATACGAATTAAATGGTAGTTGCATAACAGATACACAAAATGTAGCAAGCTTTAATTTACCAAAAAGTAAAATTGCATATGTAACAGTTGACATTGATTCAGAATTCCCTGTTATTGTATGGGAAAAAAACAATTATCCTAGCTTTTGGTATGTTGATTTATTTAATGATAATCCAATAAAAACTGGTATTACAGATACCTTTTATATTGATAAAATATCTGGTGGTAACCCTAAAGGTAATTCATTAAAATATGTAATTGCAGCTGTTGATAGTTGCACCAAACGTTGGGATTATTTACCTGAAGACTTTCATTATACAATCAATTTAAAAGGATCTATAGATACCTGTAAAAATATAATAAATTTAAACTGGACTAAATATATTGGTTGGAGCGATAGTATTAAATACTATTATATTTATAAAATGCTTAACAAATCAAATTATTATGTGATAGATAGTGTAAGTAATTCAACGACAAATTATGTTATAAAAACCACAACAAACGAAACAGTAGATTACTATGTTGCTGCAGTAAACAGTAAACACTTAAATTATAGAAGTAGCTCTAATAACGTTTCGTTTGTTACAGGTTACAGAAACTCAAATCAAGGTTTAAAAATAAATTATGTAACATTAGATAATAATGTAAACATAAATATTGGATTTAATGCAAACTCTGATTTATTATCAATAAATATACTAAAGTCAACTGATGCAATTAATTATTCGTTATTTAAAACTTTAAATAATATAACATCACCAATAAATATTGTGGATTTAACAGAACTAGGAAATAGTAGAGTATTTTATTATTTGGTTTCAAAAAACAGTTGTGGGATTTACGCTGATACAACTGCAGTTTCAACCAATATAATATTAGAAAACTTACAAGGAACAGGAGAAAATAAGCTTTGGTGGAACAAATATTTCACGTGGAACAGTGGGATTGAAAAGTATGTAATATACAGAGAAACAAGACTTAATGATGTTGTAATAAACCCATTTTATCAAAAAGGATACACTATAGATAGTAATTTTATTGACAATGTAATAAATGAAAATTTATCAATAGAAAAACTTTGTTATAGATTAATTGCAGTTGAAAACATTACTGGTTTTACAAGTGCATCTAATTCGGTATGTATTGTAGGTGGATTGGCTGTATATTTTCCAAATGGTGTAGTTTCTCCTGCTAATTCAAGCAACTTTAAACCAGTTGGTGTATTTATAGATTATTCAAAATCAAAAATGAATATATATAATAGATGGGGATTATTAGTAAAAGAAATTAGTGATTTAAAAATTGGGTGGGATTTAACGGATTTAAACAATAATTTTGCAGAAACGGAAACCTATGTTTATGAAGCAAATATTATTGGTTTAGACGGCAAAGAAGTTAATAAAAAAGGTACAGTTACTATAATAAGATAATGATATCATACAATAATATTGATAATAATTTTACA
>CAIUQQ010000409.1 GCA_903901345.1 uncultured Bacteroidota bacterium
CAATTTTATCAATCCTTTGGTTAATCATTTCAATATATTTATTTGGAATTGATATGAATGAACGAACCAAAATTAATAACAGCGTAGTTAAAATAAAACATAAAATATTTAAATGATTCCCTTAATTAAACCATTTATTCCTAAGCAAGAAGACCTAATGCCTCGCTTAAGCGAAATACTTTATAGTGGCTATATAGCTGAAGGTGATGCTACTTATAAATTCGAAGAAGAACTAGGCAAACTAATTGGCAACCCATATTGCATATCATTAAATTCAGGTACTGCCGCATTGCATATTGCATTATTACTAATTGGTATTGAAAAAGGCGATGAAGTAATCAGTACCGCTTTAACAGCAGAGCCTACAAATACCACTATTGCCTTAACAGGAGCCAAAGTGGTATTTGCCGATGTTGATGTAAATACGGGGTTATTATCACCCGAATCGATTGAAGCCAATATTACAGAAAAAACCAAAGCCATTATGGTAGTGCACTATGCAGGTATGGTATGCGATATGGATAAAATCAATCAAATAGCGCAAAAACACAATATCCCTGTAATAGAAGATGCTGCCCATGCATTTCTTGCTAAATATAACGGTAAATATGTGGGCAATAATTCGAAATATACTTGTTTTTCATTTCAGGCAATTAAACATTTAACCACCATTGATGGAGGATTGTTATGCTTGAATAATGAAGCTGATTACTTAAGAGCAAAAAAATTAAGATGGTTTGGATTGGATAAAAAAGTAGCACGTTTAGATAATAATATTACTGAGGCAGGTTACAAATACCACATGAATAATGTTAATGCTACAGTAGGTTTAGTACAACTTGAAAATTTGAATCTAAATGTTTTCAAATACATTGAAAATGGCATTTATTTTGACAAACATTTTAGTGGTGTTAGCGGAATTACCATGATACCATATTCTGCTAATACAGAGCCTAGCTATTGGCTGTATACTTTTAAAGTTGAAAAAAGAGAGGCTTTTATTAAAATGATGGAAGCAAATGGTATTACAGCTTCTCCCTTGCATTTGCGTAACGACCGACATGCGGTTTTTAATGCTCTAAATAAACAACTGCCTAATTTAGATAAATTTTATACTGAATTTGTGCATACACCTTGTGGTTGGTGGTTAAACGAATATGATAAAGAAAAAATTGTTAACGCAGTAAAAAAAGGTTGGTAAATATGATTCAGTTATATAAACCATTCATGCCAGAATTACCACTAATAAACGAAATTCTTCAAAGTGGAAAGTTAACTTATGGAAAGTATGGTAAAGAGTTTGAATCAATGCTTGCGCAGTTTTTGGGTATTTCAAACCTAATAGTTACAAACACATTCAGCAATGCCATCATGGTTGCAATATCATGTTTAGAATTAAAACCCGGTAGCAAAGTAATAGCCTCTCCAATGGCTTGTTTGGCATCTACCCAACCTCTTCTTGCTTTAGGACTTCAAGTTATATGGGCCGATGTTGACCCTAAACGAGGAACTTTAGATCCAGAAAGTGTTAGGAAAACTATTCAACAAAATCCAGATATTAAACTAATCATTCATAATCATTTTTGTGGTTATCCTGGATATATTAACGAAATAAACCAAATTGGTAAAGAATTTGGCATACCCGTAATGGATGATGGCATAGAAGCATTTGGTTCTGAGTATAATGGTAAATTACTAGGAAATGTGGAAACTGATATTACCGTGTTTTCGTTTGGTGCGGTGCGAATACCAAATACCCTAGATGGTGGTACAATAATCTTTAAAGATAAAACACTTTACGAAAAAAGTTTATTGGTTAGAGATTCAGGAATTGATAGAACTATATTTAGAGACGAGTTTGGAGAAATTAGCAATAGCTGTAATATTAGTTTGATAGGTCATGCAGCTACAATGCAGGAAATAAACTCATACATTGGTACACAACAAATGTTGCAGGTACCTAAATTAATTTCAGAACACAGAAATAACGCCAAAATTTGGGATAAAGAGCTGCAATTAAATTCTGATATTACGCCTATTGAAACACCTAATGCAAATCCTAATTATTGGGTTTATGGTTTATTAGCCGAAAACAAAAAAGAAACCATGTTAAAATTTAGAAACAATGGTTATTATGCTTCATCGGTTCATATCAATAATAATATTTATTCCGTTTTTGGAAATAATTTAGACCTTGCAGGTGTCAACGAATTTAGAAATCACTTTTTAGCCATACCTTCAGGTTGGTGGGTAAATAATATTAACTAAAGCATACAATGGAACAAAGAAAAATTGACAAAACAAATCAAATTGATGAAACAGCAATTATTGGCGATAATGTAGAACTAGGTAAGTTTAATAAAATTGGTAAAAATGTTGTTATTGGAGGATTTAATGGGCAAGATGGAAAAATAATACTAGGAGATTGTAATGTTATTAATGACAATACTAGAATTCTTGCAGGAGATGAGGGAATTGTTATTGGTGATTGGAATGTATTCCATAATAATATGTTAGTTATGGGTGAATCGCAAATGACAATTGGACATAATTGTTGGTTTGGGCAAAATACTATTTTGGATTCTTCGGGTGGCCTAAAAATTGGAAATGGCGTAAGGGTTGGAATGTACTCTCAAATTTGGACACATGTGGCAAGTGGCGAGCTAATTGAAGGATGCACTCTTTTTGGTAAAAGAGAAACGGTAATAAATGATGATGTATGGCTAGTTGGTAGTTGTGTAGTTTCATCTGGAGTAATTCTTGGTCGTAAATCTATCTATCTAATAGGATCAAATATTACCAAAAATACAGAGTCAGACAAAGTGTATGCCGGCAATCCAGCAAAAATAATGGAAAAGTTAAATTTCTATAAATCAATTAACATTGAAGAAAAATATTCAATGATTTTACAATGGTCTATTGATTTTGTTTCCATTAATCCAGAATATAACATTTCTGAAATGGAGGATCATTTTGAAATAAGTGGTTCTTTAGAAAAATATAAAATAAGAGTAGTTAAACAAGAAACGAATATCAATACAGAAAATGTAACTATTTTTAATTTAGAAAATAAGACCTACAATAAAAACCTTTCGGAGTTGGAACGAAAATTTTATAAATACTTGTTCAATAATAAGGCAAGATTTTTACCAAACAATTAGTAAAATATAATAATGAAGCCTATACTTTCAATACTTATTGCTACACGAAACAGAATTCCTTATTGTATTAACCTGATTGATTCAATTTTGTCATTTGATTACCAAAACTTCGAGTTGGTAATTCAAGATAATTCGGATTCGCTTGAATTAAGCGATTTTGCAAAAACTAAAATAAATGATAAGAGACTCATTTACAATTATACCCCACCTCCATTTTCTTCAATTGATAATTTTAACGCGGTTCTAGATTTGGCAAATGGCGAATATTTATGTATGATTGGAGATGATGACGGAGTAATATTTGAGATATTTGAATTAGTTGAATGGGCAAAACAAAATAATATTGAAGCTCTTTTTCCAAAATTCACAGCTATGTATAGATGGCCAGATGCATGTGCATTATTACCGCAATATTCAATGTTTAATGGAAATTTGGAAATTTTTAATTTTGAAGGAGAAATAGAATATTGCGATGTAAAGAAAAACTATAATACCTTGTTAGATTACGCAGGATTAAACTTATTAAATTTAAAAATCCCAAAATTATACCATGGAATAATAAAACAAAGTTGTATGGAATCTTATAAAAAAAAATTAGGATTCTATGTAGGCGGACTTTCTCCAGATATTTATTTTGCAGTTGCTCTTTCTCAAGTAATTAATTCTTTTGTTTATATTGATTATCCAATATTTATTTCAGGTATTTGTAAAGCTCCAATACTTGAAAGAATGAATGTTAAAATAGATTTACCAGAGCAATCGCCCCATTATCGAAATAGGAATAATTATAAATGGTCGGACGAAATCCCATACTTTTATTGTCCAGAAAATATGTGGGCTGAATCATTATTTGCAGCA
>CAIUQQ010000410.1 GCA_903901345.1 uncultured Bacteroidota bacterium
GATTCAAATATTAATTACCATAAAAAAAGAACGAAATATCAGTTTTGTTATTATTGTTTATCAGAGCAAATACATGAAAATATTACACAATATTGTTTTCAATATAACATAGGAAATGTTGGGGAGTCGAATAACTCTGAGGTCTTTACAAGTGAATCATTGAGTGAAGTGGAAGAATATAAACAAATGGTTTTAAAACCATATCCATTGGATATACTTTAAAATCAATGAGTGCAGGAATATGGGCATATATTCATGCAAATGACTTTGAAGATGGTTTGTTAAAAGTGGTAAATGAAGGCGGTGATGCCGATACAAATGCATGTGTGGCAGGAAGTATTTTAGGGGCAAAGTTTGGGTATGATGCAATTCCCAAAAAGTATATTGATGGATTGAAAAACAAAGAAGTTTTGGAAAGATATTTTGATGATTATATTGCAGTGTTAATGAAATGTTTTTATGACTATAAAAAATCACAAAATATTCGATTGAACTGAGATATAATTTAAAATATAAGCATCCACCTTTTTTTCTTCTTTCTTTTTCCAATTGCTACTTCGACAGGCTCAGTATAAATTCAAAGAAACAAAAAATCTAGACAAAAAGGAGCTTCAGCGTAAGGCAAACGCTGGCTGCCGATACATCGGGATTGTCTAGGCAGCGCTCACTACATAGGTAATGTAGTTTTTTAACAACTGTCATTCAATTGCCAGTTGGTGGTAAATAACAATGGTACTAGTGGTAATCAATTATGAATGTTGGGAAAAGGGTTATGAGTTACGGGTTGCGGGTTTGGGGTTTCGAGGTGAGTTTATATTGAAAGATTTTGATAAAAAAAAGTAAGTAATAAAATAGATTATGGAAAATAAGGTAATACTACATATACCGCATTCATCAACTAATATTCCAATGATGGATGGTTATGTTGTAGATGGAAAATCATTGGAGAATGAAATGCTAAAGTTGACAGATTGGTATACTGATGATTTGTTTTATTCGGAGGAGGATGAAATGATAAAAGCCGAATTTTCTAGAATATTTTGTGACCCAGAAAGATTTACTGATGATTCCCAAGAAGTAATGGCTCAGTTTGGCATGGGTGTTCTTTATGAAAAAAATGATGTAGGTGAAATTATAAGAAATGTAACTCCCGCATTTAAAGAAAAGGTATTGAATGAATATTACTGGAAGCATCATCATCGTTTTAGTGATGCAGTAAATACTCAATTAGCACAATTTGGAAAGGCATTGATTATTGATTGCCATTCTTATCCAAGTATTCCATTAATGCGTGACCTTGACCAAAATAAAGAACGGCCAGATTTCAATATTGGCACAGATGCTTTTCATACGCCAAAACATTTGATAGATTTATCGATTGAGTTTTTTATAAATGCAGGTTATACTCTTGGCATAGATTGGCCATATAAAGGCTGTATAGTTCCTTTAACGTATTATAATAAGAACAAAAATGTAGCGAGTATAATGCTTGAAATAAATAGGGGGTTATATTTAAAAGAACCTACAAATGAAAAATCAGAAAAGTATATTGAAATAAAAAAAGTGACAGCTGATTTTATAAAAACAATAAAAAGTAGTTTGTAAAAACTGGTGTTTTATAAAAAATAAATTTTTGTTTTAAAATACAAACAATTCTATAAAAACCATGTCATGAAAAAATGGGCGTCAAGAATAATTTATATTAATTCATATGTAAAACATGATTCCCAGCTGAAAAAGTTTGGTTGATTTACCAAAAACCTATCAGCAACTAGGGAGCACGCGGAATAGTAGACAATGAAGCATGCTCCATAGATTTTTTTTACAATTTTTTTTACAATATATTTAAAACAAATCTACCTTATTTATAATTCTCCAATTACAGAAATCAAAACACGGTATATACATATTAGTTATTCAGGAATAGAACTTAAAGGAACAAGAATA
>CAIUQQ010000411.1 GCA_903901345.1 uncultured Bacteroidota bacterium
AAAACTCTATATCAGGAATTTCTTAATTTTTAACAAATGGTATGTTTGTTTTATTTTTCATTAATTAAACTTTTCAATTTTGTTAATTATAAAATATTGAATTGTTATTGACCTTGAAAAGGTCAAATGTTTATAGAAATTCCGTTAGTTAAAAATTTACGACCCGTTGGCTAACGGGTCGAATGTTGGTATTCTTTTTATTTCTATAAACATTTGAAACCTTCGGCATCAATCATAATTCACAAATCAAAATTCAAAACTCACAAATCTTTTACACTTTCAAAAACCCTAATTCATACACCATTGGTTGTAGCTTTTCGGTGAGGGCTTTGTAGGCTTCTTCAAAGGGTTTAAAACTTATGGGTGCATAATCGCTGCTGGCATTACGGGCTTGGAGTGCTTTGCGTACTTGGTACCAACCTACATCGGGGCGGTTAAGTTTTAGTTCGTCTCTTACGCTGCGCACATCGGTATGGGCAAAGTAGGCTTGCCATATTTTTTTTCCTTCAAGTAGTACTTGTTGGGCTTCGGGTGAAAGTACGCCCTTCGGCAAGCTCAGGGTGACAGCATTGTCGGACCGGTTTGTGTTGACAGTTTCGTCATTGCGAGCTTTTCGCGAAGCAATCTCACTGTTTGACAGGTTCGGAGTGACCGTGCTGTCATGCTGAGCTTGCCGAAGCATAGGTAGGTTTTTTAAATACTGTACCATAAAATCACTTTCAAATCTGTCGGGTGCGCCAACTTCATCTTCGGTAAAAGGTATAAAATGATTGACAATGCTCCATTTTTTATTGTTCCATTCTAAATCGTTGGCACTGGCTGTTAGGTTACTTCCATTAAATAGCATCCATATTAAACAATCGCTTTTAAATTCATTGGTTAGTGGTTCGGTAGGTTGTAAAAATTGGTCACGGTCGTTGAGCCAAGTTTGTTTTATAACCCTACGAACAGTGAATATTATAGCTACTTTCCAAAGATTTTCTGCGTTAACATAAAATGCCCCAGGACTACTATATCCTGAAGAAAGTAGTGCCGTTAAATTTGCATTTTGAACATCACTTGCATGGGCATATAAACTTCCAATTGCGTTATCTGACCAATAACCACCTCTAATGTCTCTTGTTTTTGTGGCTGGTGAAATTGCATTCTTTAATGGCAAAGCCAATGTTTTGTTTGGCTTAGGTCTTTCAACCCATTTAGTTAATAAATTGTCTGGTGGGGAATTGAAAAACAATTTTTCGCCTATTGGTTGTGTCAATTTATCTAAAACATCAGTCGATATTTCATTGATAATATCTTTTGTATTTTGAGTTGTTTTCCAAACTAAAAAACCAATTGGAAAATTTCCATTTAATCCATCAAATGCTTTATTGTGAACAACAAAACCACCTAAATATTTTGCAAACCATATTTGTCTAAATTCGTCAAAATTGGGAGCTACAACATATTTCAATGTGCTAAACATAGCTATTGATGCAGTTGGAATTTCTTTTTTTATTCTTGCTAAAAATTGTGCAAATAATTCTCTTTTCGCAAATCCATATTCATTCATATAATTTGAACTTTTTGTGCTTGCTACTCCTTCTTTGTTACCACTATCGACACCACTTCCTGATTCTGCATAAGGCGGATTGATCAATACCAAAATCTTTTTATTGTTGGTTATTGCATCCCTTAATCCTTGTGGTACTTTGTTTGTTAAAGTGTAATCTATTTGTCCAAAATCATTGATGTCATCATTCAAAAAATCGTATTGAAACTTAACTGCACCCACACAAGTTTTGGTGGCTTTCATTACGTCTATATCTGCACTATCAAGCGTGCTCATGTATATATTTCGTGGGTTGCTATGTTTTACTTCTAGGTTTCCTACACCGCAGCACATATCCCAAACTGTATAATCTTTTTGCCAGTTTTTACCCAATGTTTCAGCTAATTTATCATAGGCTTTGTCCACCACATTTAAAGGCGTGTAAAATGCTCCTTTAAAACTGCGTTCGTCTATTGGTATCAAGCTATCTCTGCGTTCTAACAAGTAATTTCGGTATTCGGCTTTGGGTGGTTTATGGTAAATAGCCCAAAATTGTCTGTAGCCCTCCTTATTGTTTAACTCATATACTTTGCCACCTAATAAAAATACAGGTGCATTGTTTTTATGCATTAAAGCAGCCGTTAAATTATCGTGGGTAGAGTTGGTTCCATCGTGCATAATGTCTGCAAAAAACAACAACGCATAATCCTCTTCGGCTACTCCTTGTATTTCGCGCCCTATCATGTTTACCCATTTATCAAACACTTGTTTTAAGTTATCGGGGGTAATTTGGGTACGTATAATATCGCCACTTTTAATGGCATTTTTTATGGTGCTAATAAATTCATCTTCGTGGGTTTCTATTTTAAAACTTACAAAGTGAGTGCCTATATGTGCCGAAACCGCATCTAAGGCTTCTTGGGTATATCCGCTTGCATTTTTGCCCCATTTTATGGTTTGTTTTTCTAGGAAAGGAATTACATCGGCACTTTTCATAATGGCTGCCTTTTGGGTATCAATCACCGCTAAAAAAGGTGGCACTTCATCGCCTTTGTTCAATGCTTGTTGCACATAATGCATCAGTTGGGTAAACATGGCGTAAGTACTATGCTTGCCGCTGTCTTTGGCTTCAAACCAAATTTCTTTGGTTTGTATATCAATCAAATTTTTGGAATAACTTTTTAAACCCAATGCTTTTATATAAGCATCTTTTACATCTTCTTCGCTTTTGGCTTGCTGTAGTTTTAGGTATAAACTCATTCGTTAAATTTTTTAGCAAATAACAATAAATTTTCTGTTTTTTTATTATCCTTTTTTAATCAATCCTAATATTAATTTATAAGCAATATTTGCCAAACAACATTATTATTTTTTATCAATGCATAAAAAAACTCCCTTACATTACTGTAAGGGAGTTTAATTTATTGTTACCAGTTACTATAATATAAAACTAGTTACAATGTCAGAAAAAACCTGAGTAGTATTAGCGCCTACACCAGCCACTTTAAAAGCATATTGTTTGCCGCTAGTTAATCCAGTAATTTCTACATTGGCTTTTGAGCTTGATATAATCACCCAAACCGATGAGTCAATAGCAGGAGCTTCGGTATATTCAAAAAGGTAAGAATCAGCATTGGCAATACTGTTTACATTAATTTTAACACTACCAGGATTTACACCAATATTTACCTTTAAATTTTCGGGTTTTGGTAATACACCAACTAATGATTTACCTTTTTGTAATTCAAACCCTGACGAAAACAAAATATCTTCACTTCCATTAGCGGTAAGCTCTACATATAACCCAAGTCTATGTAATTCCGACTCTAATTCTTTGCGTTTTTGATTCTTAATGGCAGTGTCGTTAGTGTTTCCATGTGCGGCATTAGTTAAAGAGGTGGCAAACTCCCTTTCGGCCGCAGTTAACTCTACCAATGTAGGAGTTGGACTGGTAAAATTTGTATTACCAGTCATTCTGGTAATAATTTCTTGGCTTTTTACATCCAATTCTGAATCACTTAATTTAGTGAAACCTGTAATGATTTTTGTTTTATTCATAATGTTTAAAATTTAATAAATTAATTGCCTGTTTAGTTTTAAAGGCAATACAACTAACATTTAATTATTTGTTTATTTCATTTAAAAATATATTTATTTTACAATACATAGCTTTACAGTACTTTAAAGTTAATAGCAATGCTTATATATAAGCAATATTTGAATAATATTAGCATAAAATAAAATCTAAACTATTGAATATTATAAATACATTACAAAAAATTATAATTATACTTCATAAATTATGCAATTTAAGTCATAGTATTTGGATAAAAAGAAATACAAACACACTTGATTTAATACACCCTCTTGCTCCTTATAAAGATGCTTCGTGCCTCAGCATGACGTTTATTGGTGTTTTGTCTTTTTGCTTTTTGCCTCCCGATGCATCTGGTTAATTGCTAATTGTCTGTTTGTAATAGTGCGGGAACGTCATCCTGATTCCGCCTTAGCGGATGAAGGAACTTTATACGGTGTTGTTTACCGCTCCTTATAAAGATGCTTCGTG
>CAIUQQ010000412.1 GCA_903901345.1 uncultured Bacteroidota bacterium
AAGCTTATTTATTTGTGAAAATGATTCCTTATATAAAAGTTGGAAACGTTTTAAAAAGAGTGATTTCATGTACCATAGAAATTGAAACAAATAATGTGTTTGAATTACCAAAATATTTAGGCAAATCAAGCTACGCTGCAAATTCTGTTTTAGCAAACGGACAATGGTATAAAATAGCTACTATGAATAATGCAATTCATAGAATCGATTATACTTTTTTGAAAAATTTAGGAATAAATGTTGATGCAATTGACCCAAGAAATATAAAAATATATGGAAATGGAGCGGGAATGTTACCAGAAAGAAATGCAGATTTCAGATATGATGATTTACAAGAAAATGCCATTGTTATTCAAGGTGAAAGTGACGGAAAATTCAATTCAAATGATTATATATTATTTTATGGCCAAAGCCAAAAGGAAGTTTGGAAATACAATGGCTCAAACCAAATTTATAACAATCAACCCAATTTATATTCCGACACCACTTACTATTATATTATTGTTTCTAACTCTTTAGGCAAAAGAATTTCATCAGTTTCATCTGCTACAAATGCTAATTATATCACTTCAACTTACGATGCTTTGGTACATCATGAAGAAGACATTACCAATTTTGTAAAAACTGGTAGAAACTGGTATGGCGAGGATTTTAACCGTCAACCTCAGCGCACATTTACCAATATTATTTCTGATATAGATACTTCTGCAAATGTTGTTTTCCAATCAAATATTGCTGGAAGAGCATCACAAACAAATGGTTTTGATGTAACTATCAATAACCTGTTTTATTTAAACCATACATGCTCCGGTTTGTCATTAGCCTATGACGGAATATATGCCGATACTGACTATAAAACCTTTACATTTAAACCCAATACTAACCGATTTGATATTAACTATTCTTATAACGGACCTGTGGCGCAAGGTGCAAATGGATGGTTAGATTTTTACACCATCAATGCAAGGGCTTTTTTGAAAAATGCTGGTAAACAAATTTTATTGAGTGATAAAAATGCCATTGCCAATGGCAATATTGCTCAATATAATTTTTACACAAACAGGAATTTAACCATTTGGGACGTAAGTAACCCAACTCAAATAATCGCTATTCAAGGAATTTTTAATGCTGCAAATAGTCAATTTAATTTTGCAGCAAATGCCGATAGTTTGCGTTGGTTTATGGCTTTTGATAATTCAAATTTTATTAAGCCAATTAGCATTGGAAAAGTTGCTAATCAAAACATTCATGGTTTGGGTGCTGTGCAAGGAATTATTATTTCTCATACCGATTTTTTGAGTGAAGCAAAACGATTAGCTGATTACCATAAACAAAAAAACGGATTGAATATTCATGTAATAAACGTTACGGATATTTATAATGAATTTGGAAGTGGAAGCCAAGATGTAACAGCCATTAGGGATATGTTGCGCATGTTTTATAAAAAATATACAACACCAAATGAACAATTAAAATATGTAACTTTAATAGGAAGGGCTAGTTACGATTATAAAGGTAATTTTAGTAAAACAAAAACTGGTTTTGTAAACACTAATTATATTCCAACTTATGAAGAAGTAAATAGCACCGATCCAGGATCGTTTTGTACCGATGATTTTTTTGTTTGCTTGGATGACAACGAAGGGAATTTTGCTGTTAACAGAAATGCTGGAGACTTAATGGATTTGGGAATTGGCAGATTTCCAGTGGTAAATGCTGAACAAGCAAAAGGTATTGTAGATAAAGTAATTTACTATGAAACAAAAAGCAGTTATGGCGATTGGAGAAACAAGTTTACTTTTATTGCTGATGATGAATGGACAGAATACCAAATTGACTTTATGAATACTGCAGAATATTTAAACAATACTTATTTAAGTAAATTCAAAAAATTCAATATTCAAAAAATATATGCTAATTCATACGAACCATTAGCAACTGCAGGAGGAAAAAGATTTCCTCAAGTAAATACTGCCATAAATAATGCTGTAAATAAAGGCAGTTTAGTTATCAATTACATTGGCCATGGTGGTGAAGTAGGTTGGAGTGCAAGAAGGATTTTGAACGTAGATGAAATAAACGCTTGGAATGTAAAAGAAAACATGCCTTTATTAATGACTGCCACTTGCGAATTCAGTAGGTTTGACGACCCAACTAGATTAGCCGCTGGAGAATTAGCTTTAATTAATTCAAATGGAGGACCAATTGCATTATTTACCACTGTAAGATTAGTATATTCAAGCAGTAATGATGCTTTAAATAACAAATTTAATAGCCAATTAGGATTAGATTCTGGCGCTATTTTACATCCAAAAACTTTTGGTGAATTAATTATGCAAACCAAAAATTTATTTGCCGAAGGCAATACAAGAAATTTTACTTTATTAGGCGATCCCATGTTACAATTGGCATTGCCAAAATACAATGTAAAAACTACAACTATCAACAATAAATCTATTAGCATATTTAATGATACAATAAAAGCGTTAAGCAAGGTTACTATTTCGGGAAATGTGTTAGATGAAAACAATGCATTGATGGGTAATTTTAACGGAATAGTATATCCAACTGTTTTTGATAAAGAGTCGGAATACCCAATTGTAGATGTGGAAAAACCTGTTAGTATTTCAAGCTTCAAGCTTCAAAATAATATTATTTATAAAGGCTCTGCAACCGTTACTAATGGTTTATTTACTTTTAGTTTTATAGTTCCAAAAGACATTGATTACAAATATGGTTTTGGTAAAATAAGTTATTATGCCAATAACGATACAACAGATGCTAGTGGTTACGAGGGAAAAGCATTAATTGGGGGAACTTCTGATTCAATTTGGGTTGATAACAAAGGACCTGAAATAAAATTATACATGAATGATGAGAAGTTTGCAAATGGTGGATTGGTGCCAGAAAATTCATTGTTTATTGCTAAAATATATGACGAAAATGGAATAAATACAACTAGCCGAGGTGTAGGCCGCGACTTAAATGCAGTTATGAATAAGGAAAATACCAACACCATTATTATGAACGATTTTTACCGATCGAATTTAAATACTTACCAAAGTGGAATAGTAAATTATAATTATAAAAACTTACCATTGGGTTTGAATAAAATAAAGTTTCAGGCTTATGATATTTTTAATAATGTTGGTGAAGCCGAAGTAGAATTTATAGTAGCAAACGACAGTAAAATTGCGTTGCAAAATGTATTGAATTATCCAAATCCATTTACTACCAAAACTTCCTTTCATTTTGACCATAATAAAGCGGGTCAAGATGTACAAGTATTGATTCAAATATTTACTGTAAGTGGTAAATTAGTTAAGTCGTTACAAAAAGATGTGGTGGCAGCAACGAGCCATTTTAGCGACTTAGAATGGGATGGACGCGATGACTATGGAGATGCGATAGGAAAAGGAGTATATATTTATAAAATTAAAATAAAATCGCAAGGAAAAACGGAAGAAGCATTTCAAAAATTAGTGGTTTTAAATTAAATTTTTAAATAAATTCAAATTGATTGAACAATATTTTTATATTTGAAGTGTTAAAAAATCATGGATAAATTTAAATATTATATAGAAAAAAACATATTTGGTGTGTGTGCTTACTTGGGTAATCGCTTTGGTATCAATTCAAATATAATTCGTATGTATTTTATTTATACATCCTTTATAACTGCCGCTTCACCGGTTTTAGTGTATTTAATATTGGCATTTTGGTTAAGTGTAAAAAAGCACTTTAACCCCAAGCGTAAAAGTTCATTTGAGCTTTAAATACTTCTTATTTTATTTTTATAAATTTTCTTACTAAATGAATAAACCTCGTTTAATTTTCGTTTTTTTATCTATTTATATTGTTGCGGCCTTTAGTTGGTGGGGCTTTGAACATTTTAGAAATAGCATTACAATTAACATACTTGAGAAAGAAAATAGCAGTTTAATTACTCAAGCTGATGAAATATTATGTTACAAAGCATCTACAGATATTGGAGAGGAAATAAGACAAGATAATTTTTTAGATACCGCTCAATTAAATAGATATTTTAAAAAAAATTACAGTACTTTAGAGTTAGTTTATGTTGATACAATAAATCCTTTTAACGGCTATTTGATTAGGCCTAAAGAAGAAGCTTACGTTAAACTACAAAGACAAATAGAAACTTCGAACAACAAACTTTCAAAGAAAAAGTGGATGTATGCAACCGAGGGAATTGTCATGATAATTTTATTGTTTTGGGGTATTTTATGGGTTTACAGAACTTTTGAAAAAAGTATCAAATTAAATCAACATCAGAACAATTTTTTACTTTCAGTAACTCACGAATTAAAAACACCAATTGCTTCTGTTAAATTATATTTAGAAACATTATTGAAGCGCGATTTAGATAAAGAACAACAGCATACTATTTTAAAAAATTCTATTAACGATACAAATAGATTGAGGTTTTTGGTTGATAATTTATTGCTTTCAGCACAATTAGAAACAAATCATTATGAACCATTAATGACACAAATAAATTTAAGTGAACTACTTCATAAAATAATTGATAAATATGCTGAGCCACGAAATTTACAAGAAAGAATTATAAAAAATATAGAACATCAAGTGTTCATTACTGGTGATGAATTTGCTATTGAAACCATAGTAATTAATTTATTAACTAATGCAGAAAAGTATTCTGACAAAAATATTACAATTCTATTGAAGTCGGATAATAAGCATATAATTTTAAGTATTTCAGATTTAGGAATAGGCATATCAGATGATGATAAACAAAGGCTTTTCGATAAATTTTATAGAGTTGGGGAAGAGCAAACTCGAAAAACAAAAGGAACTGGTCTTGGATTATTTATAGTAAAAAAGTTAGTGAAAATACATCATGCAACCATTGAGGTGAAAAACAATCATCCTAGTGGAACAAACTTTGAAGTAAGTTTTAACGTATAGTAAAATCAATAACAAATACAAAACTTTTTATTATGAATAATATACTATTGGTAGAAGATGAAGAAAATCTTCAACACGCACTAAAACTTAATTTAGAACTTGAAAATTACCATGTAATTGCCGTTGGCGATGGTAAAAAAGCCATAGATGCATTTAGAGAACGTAAATTTGATTTAGTTGTTCTTGACATCATGTTACCAGAAATGGATGGTTACATGGTTTGTGAAAATATTAGACTTCACGATCAAAATATACCAATTTTATTTTTATCAGCCAAAAGTACCCCTGCAGAAAGAATTGAAGGCTTGAAAAAAGGTGGCGATGATTATTTAACAAAACCATTTGATTTAGAAGAACTTTTGCTACGCATAAAAAAACTTTTAGAAAAGAGAGATAAAATTAGAATGACAGAAAAAGCGCTACCTGTAATTTTTAATTTCGGAGATAATTGGATAAACTTTGATAGCCACCAAGCAAAAGGAGTAGATGGCATAATTGATTTAACTAAAAAAGAAACTTTATTACTTAAATTATTAATAGAAAACAAAAATTCAGTTGTAAGTAGAGAACATATTTTAAAAGTAGTTTGGGATTATAACGTAATTCCTAATACTAGAACCGTTGATAATTTTATGCTTAGCTTGCGCAAATACTTTGAAACAGATCCGAAAAATCCAGTATTCTTTCACTCATCACGAGGAATAGGATATAAATTTGTGGAACAAGCAGCAGTTGTTGCTTAAAACAAAAAAAACCAACTTCAAATTGAAGTTGGTTTTTTTTGTTTTAAATGAATAAAAGTCTACCATTTAGCTATTTATAAATTAACAGAGTTAAATCAATAAAATAATTTCAAATAGTAAAACAAAACAATAACATTTGTGCTTTCAAAATTATACATTAAACAAAATAAATGAAAATAGGAATTGTGTGTTATCCAACCTATGGTGGTAGCGGAGTAGTAGCTACCGAACTAGGAAAAGCATTAGCACAAAGAGGTCATCAAGTACATTTTATAGCATATAAACAACCCGCTAGATTAGACTCATTTATGAGCAATATTTTTTACCATGAAGTAAATGTAAGTACCTATCCATTATTTGATTTTCCTCCTTACGAAACTTCGTTGGCAAGCACTTTGGTTGATGTAGTTAAATTTGAAAAATTAGATATTCTTCACGTTCATTATGCCATTCCACATGCTTCGGCAGCTATTATGGCTAAATTAATTTTGGCAACTGAAGGTATAAATATTCCAGTAATTACTACTTTACACGGAACCGATATTACTTTGGTAGGAAAAGATTCATCGTTTGAACCTGTGGTAACTTATTCCATTAATCAATCAGATGGAGTTACGTCAGTTTCCGATTCATTAAAACAAGATACTTACAGTCATTTTAAAACAAAAAAACATATAGAAGTAATTCCAAATTTTATTGATGTTTCTCGTTTTCAAAAACAAGCAAAAGAACATTTTAAAAAAGCCATTGCACCGCAAAATGAAAAATTAATTGTTCATACTTCTAACTTTAGAAAAGTTAAAAGAGTGGAAGATGTGATAAAAATATTTGGTAAAATAAGTGAAAAAATTCCTTCAAAATTACTTTTAGTTGGAGATGGACCAGAACGCCATCATGCTGAAATGCTTTGCCGTGAATTAAATTTATGTGGAAGTACCATGTTTTTAGGTAAACAAAATCCTGTTGAAGAAATTTTAAGCGTTTGCGATTTGTTTTTAATGCCAAGTGAAACAGAAAGTTTTGGACTTGCTGCTTTGGAAGCAATGGCTTGTCAAGTTCCTGTTATTGCAAGTAATGCAGGTGGAATTCCTGAGTTAATTCAAAACGGAATTTCCGGATTTATGGCGGAAGTTGGCGATATAAATGAAATGGCGGCAAAAGGAATTTATATTTTAGAAAATGAAGAACGATTACATCAATTTAAAGCAAATGCATTGGCTCGTGCTTTAGAATTTGATATCAATAATATAGTTCCCATTTACGAAATTTTTTATATGAAAATTTTAAGCGAGCAAACTAAATAAATAAGCAATTCAATGAATTTACTCAAACAAAAAATTGGAATTTTAGGTGGTGGTCAACTTGGGCGAATGCTCATTGAAGAAGCACTTCGCTTAAATGTTAATGTTAATATATTAGAAAACTCAAAAGATTGTCCTTGCTATCATTTGTCACATGAATTTATTGAAGGTTCACTAACCGATGAAGCTAAAATAATGGAATTGGCAGCTATTAGTGATGTGCTAACTTTTGAAATAGAACATGTAAATACAGATGCTTTAATAAAATTAGAAGATGAAGGAAAAACCATCATTCCATCGCCTCGAATGCTTCAAATTATTCAAGATAAAGGATTACAAAAACAATTTTATACCGAACATCATGTTCCAACTGCACCTTATTTTTTGGTAAATAATAAGAGCGAATGGAACGAGGCAATTACAAAATTAGACACAGAAAAATTTGTTGCAAAAACTCGCAAAGATGGTTATGATGGAAGAGGAGTTACCATATTAAATAGTCAAGCAATATTAGCCGACAATTCATTAATTCCTTATGATGTTCCTTGTTTATTAGAAACATTTATTCCTTGCGAAAAAGAAATTTCAATTATTGTAGCTCAAGATATTTTTGGCAAAACGGTGGCTTATGAAGCAGTAGAAATGGAGTTTGAGCCTGAAGCTAATTTAGTTACATATTTATTTAGTCCAGCCGATATAAGCAAACAAATAGCCGAAAAAGCAAAGATTGTAGCTATACAAACTATCAATCAATTTAAAAGTCCAGGCGTTTTTGCTGTAGAAATGTTCATTACCTTAAATGGCGATATTTTGGTAAATGAAATTGCTCCACGTCCGCATAATTCTGGGCATCATACTATTGAAGCTAGTTACACTTCTCAATACGAACAATTAACGCGAATAGTTTTGGGTTTACCAGTTGGTTGTGTTGGCTTAATTAAGCCCGCTGCAATGATTAATTTGTTAGGTGATAAAAGTTTTTCGGGTGCTTATGCAATTAAAAACTTAGATCAGTTACACCAAATTGAAGGAACTTACTTACATTTATACGATAAAAAAGAAAGTAAACCAATGCGAAAAATGGGTCATATTACGGTGCTTGCAAACTCCACAGAAGAAGTTAAAGCTAAAGCAACAA
>CAIUQQ010000413.1 GCA_903901345.1 uncultured Bacteroidota bacterium
CAATTTATTACTTTTCCGAACAAAATTTAAATACTTGTTAAATGAAAATATATCTTCAAAAAGTGAATTCCATATTCTCTTCTCGTTATGTTATTATAGCTATAGTTTCAGCACTAACGGCTTATGCTTCTTTTTATTATTTTAATTCAAAAAGTTCGAAGGAATATTATTCACCTGACCCCGCTTTTGCTGCTTATATTTCAGCTTTTACATCAGGAAATATAAGCCGAGATGGAAGTATAAAAATTCAATTAGCTGCGCATTTTACTGATTCAAGTAAAATGAAAAATCTAGAAAATATATTTAGTTTTAGTCCTCATATCAAAGGAACAAGTAGATGGATTGATGAACGCACAATTGAGTTTAAACCCGATAAAAACTTACCCACCGATACCAAATATGAAGTTAAATTTAAATTGAACAAATTAATTGATGTTTCAAGTAATTTAGAAACTTTTGTTTTTACTTTTCAAACCATCAAACAAGCTTTTGAAATTAGTAATACCTATCTCGAACAAAGTGATGCAAGCAACATGGTTCGTCAAAAGTTAGTTGGCACTTTGATTTCTGCAGATGTAGAAGACGATATCGAAATTGAAAAAATAATAAAGGTAAGTTTAAACGAAACTAATTTACTAGTACATTGGGATCATGCAGCTGATAAGCTTACACATCGATTTATAATTGATAGCATTGATAGAAAAAATGTAGAGACAGAAGTAAAGATTTTTTGGGATGGTGATGCAATTAATTTAGATAAAAAAGGAGAAACAACTTTAATTGTGCCAGCTTTAGGTAATTTTAGTGTAAGTCAAATTCAGGTGATTGATGAAGATGAACAATACATATCCATCCGATTTTCTGACCCCATTTTAATGAATCAAGATCTAAATGGATTAATTACTATAAACGATGTACAAGATTTAAAATTCATAATTGAAAAAAATGAAGTAAAAGTATACCCTGCTACTAGAATTTCAGGTAGTAAAAATATCAATGTGGCTGCTGGAATTTTAAATATTATGAATTTTAAAATGCCAAAAGCATCGGTTCAAGAATTAATTTTTAGTGATGTTAATCCAGCAGTTAATATTGTTGGTAAAGGAATTATAATGCCTAATAGCGATAAAATAATTTTACCTTTTGAATCAGTAAACATAAACGCAGTAGATGTTACTATCACCAAAATCTTTGAAAACAATATAGCACAGTTTCTTCAGGTAAATGAACTAGATGAAACAAATGAATTAAGAAGGGTAGCTCACCCAATCTTAAAAAAAACAATTCGACTTGATGGTAATAAATTAACCAATTTACATAAGCTAAATCGCTTTGCTTTAGATTTAAGCTTATATATTAAAACAGAACCTGGAGCCATCTATAATGTAAAGTTTAGTTTTAAAAAATCTTATTCATTATATAGATGTAATGCTGCCTCAATCGAACCTGTAGTAGATGAAAGCTTGGAAAAGCTTGATGAAGATTGGGACAATCCAAATAAAGAACAAAGCAGTTGGGACAATGCGGAAGAATATTATTATCCTGATGGTTATAACTGGGACGAAAGAAATAACCCTTGTTCAAATTCATTTTACAGTTCTGATAGATGGGTAAATAAAAATGTATTAGCTTCTGATTTAGGTATCATTGCCAAACAAGGAGCTAATGGACAAACATTTTTTGCGGTATTAAATATCAACAATACCCAACCTATTTCAGGTGTTACTTTAAATGTATTAGATTATCAACAACAATTAATTACAACCTGCAAAACCGATAATGAAGGTTGGGCAAATATTGTACTTAAAAGAAAAGCTTATTTATTGGTTGCAAAACTTGGAAACCAAAGAGGTTATTTGCGGTTAGATGATGGATCTTCTTTATCATTAAGCCATTTTGACGTAAGTGGTGAAGCTGTTCAAAAAGGCATCAAAGGATTTTTATATGGAGAACGTGGTGTATGGCGTCCAGGAGATAGTTTATATCTAACTTTTGTGCTTCACGATCCACTAAAAAATATTCCTTCTTCACATCCTATTTCTTTTGAATTATTTAATCCACAAGGAAGTTTGTACAAACGTATCATTAACAATAAAAGCGTAGATGGTTTTTATAGTTTCAATACTTGCACTGACATGGATGCACCTACTGGAAACTGGACTGCCAAAGTAAAAGCAGGTGGAGCTGTTTTTCAAAAGGTATTGAAAATAGAAACAGTAATGCCAAATAGGTTGAAAATAAAATTAGATTTTGGCGTGCCTTATTTTTCTAAAACAAGCAATTTAAAAGCAACATTAGAAAGCAAATGGTTGCATGGAGCTTTAGCAAGAAATTTAAAAGCTACGGTTGATGTCTCTTATAGTGCAAGTAAAACTGAATTTAAAAGCTATACAAATTTTGCGTTCGATGATCCAAGTAAATATTTTAATGGAGAAACTCAACGTGTTTTTGAAAAAGAATTAGATGAAAATGGAAAAGCTAATATTTCAACCAAGGTGAATGCAGGTGAAAACGCACCTGGCAAGTTAACCGCAAATTTTACTACAAAAGTATTTGAACCAGGTGGCAACTTTAGCATTGATAGATTCAGTTTGCCTTACCATCCTTTCGATGATTACTTGGGTGTTAAAATACCCACAGGCGATAAAGCACGAGGCATGTTACTTACCGATACTAACCATATTGTTCAAATAATTTCTGTTGATAAAAATGGTTCCCTAAGTAAAGGACGAAAGACCGTAAAAGTAAAATTATACAAAGTAGAATGGCGTTGGTGGTGGGATAAAACAGAAGAGAATTTAACCAATTATTCTAATGAAGAATACAACCAACCCATCCAAGAGTCGGAAGTGATTGTAACAAACGGACGTGGTAAATATACAATGCGAATTAATTACCCTGATTGGGGAAGATACTTGTTACGAGTGATTGATGAAACAGGTGGTCACAGCTCTGGAAAAGCATTTTACATGGACTGGCCAGGTTGGGCGGGAAGAGCGCAACGAGATAATCCAGCTGAAGCTACTATGCTAACATTTAGTTCTAATAAACAAACTTTTCAAGTAGGAGAAGATGTAAAATTAACTATTCCAACAGGCAAAAATGGAAGGGCTTTGGTGAGTATTGAATCTGGCAGTAGAATTATTGAAACACATTGGGTGGAAGTAAAAGGAAATCAAACCCAATTTGCATTTAGAGTCACACCTCAAATGTTGCCAAATATTTTTGTTCATGTAACGCTTGTTCAACCTCATGCACAAACTAATAACGACCTACCTATTCGTTTGTATGGTATGTTCTCATTGGGTATAGAAGATGCTTCAACAAAATTAAATCCAGTTATAAAAATGGGCGAAGTATTGAGACCTGAGCAAAATACCAATATAACTGTATCTGAAGCCTCAGGTAAAGCCATGACTTATACTTTGGCTATTGTTGATGAAGGCTTACTTGATTTAACCCGATTTAAAACGCCTGATTTGCATTCATCATTTTATGCAAAAGAAGCTTTGGGTGTAAAAACTTGGGATATGTTTGATTATGTGATGGGAGCTTTTGGCATGCAAATGGAACGCATACTCAGTATTGGTGGCGATGGAGGTATTAACAGGAAATCGCAAGTTAATAGGGCCAACAGATTTAAACCTGTTGTAAAATTCATTGGTCCTTATTATTTACCTGCAGGTAAATTTCAGTCTCACAAAATAATCTTACCCCAATACATTGGCTCAGTAAAAGTGATGGTGGTAGCTGGTCATAATGGAGCGTATGGTTATGCAGATAAAGCTGTTCCTGTTCGTAAACCTTTAATGGTTTTGGCTACCTTACCTCGGGTATTAGGGCCAAATGAAATTGTAAAACTTCCTGTTTCTGTTTTTGCTATGGAAAATAATATTAAAAATGTAAGTGTTCAAATAAAAGTAAACAACCTTGTTCGAGTAATAGGTTCATCAAACAAAAATATTCACTTTACAGCTACTGGTGATGAAATGGTAGATTTTGATTTAAAAGTAAATAATTTAATTGGAGTAAGTAAAATGAAAATTATTGCCACAAGTGGAAGTGAAACAGCCGAATGCGAGATAGAATTAGATGTTCGAAATCCAAATCCAATAGCTACCGATGTAATAGAAGCTACCATTGAAAGCAACAAAACATGGAACAGTTCATACCGAGCTATTGGTGTGAGTGGAACCAACAAAGCTACACTCGAAATATCTGCCATCCCTCCAATTAATTTGGATAAGCGATTGAGTTATTTAATTCAATACCCGCATGGTTGTGTCGAACAAACTACATCAGCTATTTTCCCACAATTGGCTTTGGGTAATTTGTTGATACTATCACCTCAATACAAACAACAAGTAGAAAATAATATAAGAGCAGGAATTCAACGATTAAAACTATTTCAAACATCAGATGGTGGTATGAGCTATTGGCCCGGTGAAATTAACAGTGAGGATTGGTCTACTAGTTATGCCGGTCATTTTTTAATAGAAGCTCAAAATGCAGGATATGCTTTATCTCCTAATTTTATGCCTGAATGGAAAAAATTTCAACGAAACAAAGCTCTTGCATGGATATACAGCGATGTACATAGCGATTTAATTCAAGCTTATCGTTTATATACTTTGGCTTTGGCAAAGATTCCAGAATTAGGTGCAATGAACAGGCTTAAAGAAAATAATAGACTAACGAGTGAAGCCAAATGGCGATTGGCCGCGGCTTATGTTTTAGCAGGGCAGAGTGACGTGGCTCATCAATTAATAAAAGGACTTTCTACCAATATAAAACCTTACAACGAAATGGCTTATACATTCGGAAGCGATGAACGAGACGAAGCCATGATTTTAGAAACACTCACTTTAATGGGTAAAACTACATTAGCAGCACAATTGGTAAAACAAGTTGCTCAATCATTAAGTAGCAACGAATGGATGAGCACACAATCTACCGCTTATTCATTATTGGCCTTATCTAAATACTGCGGTAAAGCTGGATTTGACAAAAGCTTAAACTTTAATTACACCATAAATGGCAAAAAAATTACTTGTAACCAACAAAATTTAATAGCACAAATTCCTATTGACATAAGTTCAAAAATAGCTGGTAACATTAGTATCAGTAGTAGCAATAAACAATTGCTATATGCTCGTATAATTCTGCAAGGTCAACCCGAAATTGGAAACATGAAGGAATCAAGCAACAACCTAAATATGTTAGTAAATTATAAAGACATGAATGGCATTTTATTAAACCCAATGGCCATAGAACAAGGTACTGATTTTGTTTGTGAAGTAAAAATAACCAACCCAGGTTTGTTTGGCAATTATGAGCAAATGGCATTAAGTACTATTTTTCCATCGGGTTGGGAAATACACAATAACCGCATGGATGGTAATAACCCTAAATTTACTTCATCGGTTAGTACTTATCAAAATGTAAGAGACGACAGAGTTTATACCTACTTTAATATTCAAAGTAAGCAAACACATACTTATTATATTTTGTTAAATGCGAGTTACCTTGGTAAGTTTTATATGCCAGGAATAAACTGTGAGGCCATGTATAATGGAGGCATATATGCTCGCAAAGCTGGCTCATGGATACAAGTAATTGCCAGAAAAAAAGGAATTTCTTAATCAAAGAATATAGAGGCTGAATATTTTGGGGTTTTTGTGAAGGTGATTGCAATTTTTTTTTTACCGTAAAGTCGTTTCTCTGGAACTCAATTATATAATTGTATCCTATCTTAAAACGCTAAATTATGTTGACGTATATGCAATAAATTGGAATCCTAATATTACTCACTAACATGGGTAATATTCATTTTTATTGGGCAGACACATAGGTCTGCACCTTACGTATAATTTTCTATTCTTTCAATTTAACTCCCAAAGTATTGAATCAACGAATCAACAATTCAACAATTTCACTTAATATTGTCCCATGAATAAATTAAAATTTATAATTCCATTTTTGTTGCTAAGCAACGGTTTGCTTGCTTGGGGTTTTTATGGACATAAAATGGTAAACCGATTGGCAGTATTTAGTTTGCCACCCGAAATGTTTTCATTTTATAAAGCCAATATTGATTATTTAACCGAAAACTCAGTTAATCCTGATAAGCGCAGGTACAGCGATACTGCAGAAGCTTGTCGTCATTATATTGATTTGGATCATTATGAAAAGAGTTTGCCCATAGATACTGTACCTAAATTATGGAACGATGCAATAAAAAAGTTAACCAAAGATACTTTGTTAGCATATGGAATTGTGCCTTGGCATATTCAAGTAATGTTAACACGTTTAACTTATGCTTTTAAAGAAAAAGATTTAGATAAAATCCTTCGTATTTCGGCTGAGTTAGGGCATTATGTGGCCGATGCGCATGTGCCATTGCATGCATCAGAAAACTATAACGGACAATTTACTAATCAGTATGGAATTCATGGTTTTTGGGAGAGTAGATTGCCTGAATTATTCAGTGCAGATTACGATTTATTTGTAGGAAAATGTATGTATTTAAACAATCCGTTAGAAAATGCTTGGCAAGCCAGCGAAGGCAGTTTTGCTGGTATTGATACCGTTTTAGGTTTTGAAAGTATGTTAAATAATAATTTTGATGTAAGCAGAAAATACAGCATTGAATACAAAGGTGCTACGCAAATAAAAACGTACAGCAAAGAATATGCTTTGGCTTATCATCAAATGCTAAAAGGACAAGTGGAACGCAGACTAAAAGAAAGTATTTTAATGGTGGCAAATATGTGGTATACTGCTTGGGTAAATGCTGGACAGCCTAATTTAGATGATTTAACAAAAGACAAAAAACAACCCAAACCGAGCGATAGTGAAATGCAACAAATTATTGCCGATGAACAAAAATTATTAAACAATAACCGAATGATTGGAAGGGAAGAGAAGTAGTGAAAAGACCATAGTTTATAGACCATGGACCATAGTTAATTAAATTTTTTATTGACACTAAACCATCGTAACTAAACCATCGTCCATCGACTATCGTCCATATACTATAAGTTCCCCGTTCTGCCGCCATCAACAGGAACATTAATTCCGGTAATGTATGCAGCAAATTCACTGGCCAAAAATGCAACAGCAAATGCTATTTCATTGGGTTCAGCAAATCTTCCCATAGGAATTTCACTCATCATTTCATTACTCACTTCATCAGTTGAGTGTTGTTGTTTTTGAGCTTTATTATCTATAATTTGTTTCAGTCTATCAGTTGCGGTAGCACCCGGCAAAACATTATTTACGGTAATTTTAAATGGAGCTAATTCATTGGCTAAAGTTTTACTGTAATTACCCATTGCACCTCTAATGGTATTACTCACACCAAGTCCACGCAAAGGAATTTTTACACTTGTAGAAATAATATTGATAATGCGACCGTAACCTGCTTGTTTCATTCCCGGAAATACACTTTGTACCAAATGATGACTGCTAATTACATGCGAGTTAAAGGCATTTAAAAATTCTTCTTCTTTGGCGTCAATGGCTAATCCAGCTGCGGGTCCGCCACTGTTATTTACTAAAATATGGTATATATAATGTACTTGTGCTTTTTGTTCTATTGCTTCTTTTACTTGAGCAGGAACAGCAAAATCGGCAACTAAAAAATCATGTTTTTGGCCCATGCTAGTGTCCAAATCACGTACGATACTTTTTAATAATTCACCATTTCTGGCCATCAAAGTTACGTTAGCACCACACTTTGCTAATAGCATAGCAATGGCATAACCAATTCCTTTGGTGCTTCCGCAAACCAATGCATTTTTATCCTTTAAATTTATATTCATACTTCTATTTTTATTAGCTTCTGGCCTCTGGCAGCTAGCCTCTGGCAAATTACTTTCTTCTTTTACCTATAATTCATCAAAAATCGTCCATGGTCTATGGTCTATCGTCCATCAACCGACAACTATCAACAGACAACTACTCATCCTTCCGCCTCAAATTTCTCTCCACGTCACGTTCTTTGATACTATCGCGTTTATCAAAAGCTTTTTTACCCTGTGCCAGTGCAATTTCTATTTTTATAAAACCATTTTCGGCTTCAAATAATTTTAATGGAACAATGGAAAAACCTTTTTCATCGCCACGTTTCTGCAATTTTTTTAGTTCTACTTTTTTTAGCAATAATTTCCTTACTGCCAAAGGTTCGTGGTTACTAAAACTTCCTTGCTTAAAAGAACCAATATTCATGTTACGTATATAAAGTTCATCATTTTGATAAAAACAATATGCTTCAGTAATGGAGGCATTTCCAGCTTTTATTGATTTTACTTCAGTACCGCCAAGTACCATTCCTGCGGTGTATTTGGTTAACAACTGAAATTCAAAACTTGCTTTTTTGTTTAAAATATTAATGCGCTTATATAGTTTATCCTTACTCATGATTTGGTTTGCAAAGAAAAACTTATTTTTTGATTTTTCTTATTGGTTGATAAGTTGATTGTGTTTTAAATTATAGTGGTCTGCTCCAACGGTCTGCTTCAACGTGATTGCAAAAAAAATTCGTTACAAACTGCAACGGATTTTTTGATATACGAATAAAAAAATCTATGTCACCCTGAGCGAAGTCGAAGGGCAACATTTCTTTACATGTGCAAAGCTCTGTTTTCAGTAGCTGCGAGGCAGGCTTCTTTCACCGCTTCGGCATAAGTTGGATGTGCATGACTCATTCTTGAAATGTCTTCGGCACTTGCTCTAAATTCCATGGCTACTACAGCTTCTGCAATTAAATCAGCTACACGCGGACCAATCATGTGCATGCCCAAAATTTCATCTGTTTCTGCATCGGCTAATACTTTTACCAATCCATCAATATCCATACTTGCCCTGGCACGTCCTAAAGCACGCATAGGGAAACTTCCCATTTTATATTTTTTACCTGCTTTTTTTAATTCTTCTTCAGTTGCGCCAACTCCAGCCACTTCTGGCCAAGTATAAACTACACCGGGAATTAAGTTATAGTTGATATGTGGTTTTTGGCCTGCAATGGTTTCAGCTACAAACACACCTTCTTCTTCCGCTTTGTGAGCTAGCATGGCACCTTTTACTACATCGCCTATGGCGTAAATTCCTTTAACAGCAGTTTCCAAATGAGCATCAGTTTCTATGCGTCCGCGCTCATCGGTTTTTAAACCAATATTTTCTAATCCTAATCCTTCGGTATAAGCTTTTCGTCCAACCGAAACCAAGCAATAATCGCCTGTAAATGTTACTTCTTCGCCTTTTTCATTATCGGCTGTTATGGTTACTTCATCACCTTTTACAGTAGCCGATTTTACTTTATGACTAAAATGAAAAGTGAAACCAATTTTGCGTAAGCTGCGTTGCAATTCTTTGCCTAAAGTTCCATCCATAGTTGGAATAATGGCATCGGTATATTCTATGACCGAAACTTTTGCGCCCAATCTGGCATAAACTGAACCTAATTCTAAACCAATAACGCCACCGCCAATAATTACCAAATGTTTTGGAACTTCGGTCATGTTTAACGCTTCGGTGCTGGTAATAATTCGTTTTTTATCAATGGCCAAACCTGGCAATGAAGCTGGTTTTGAACCAGTAGCAATAATGACTTTATCAGTGTCTATCAATTGTTCAGTTTCGCCTGTTACCTTAATTTGATTTTTGGTAACAAAAGAGCCAATACCTTTATAAACATCAATTTTATTTTTTTTCATTAAAAAATCAATGCCTTCACAGGTAACTTTAACTACACCACTTTTGCGGTCTATCATTTGTTTTAAATTTACTTTTACCTCACTAACATCTATTCCGTGAGTAGCAAAAGTATGTGTCGCATTGTGGTAATGTTCGCTCGAGTCGAGCAATGCTTTTGATGGAATACAACCTACGTTTAAACAAGTGCCACCAAGGGTACTGTATTTTTCAATCAATGCAGTTTTAAAACCTAATTGCGCACAACGAATGGCTGCAACATATCCTCCAGGACCAGAACCAATAACGGTAATATCGTATTTCATAAAATTATTTTGGTAAAATTTATAGCTTGCAAAATTAAACTTATTCTTTAAGCTAACGAATGATGTTTGTTAGTTAGTGTCTGCAATAAAACTCCAATTTCTTCGTTATGCTCGCTATAAAACTGGTCATTTGCGAAAATCAAACTCCCATTTTTCTATCTTCGCAAGCCTCGAACTTGAAGTTTTCTTATCAGACAGTTTTTTCAAAATTAAATCTGTGAATCTGTGGCTACTTATTTTGTTGGCTATTCAATCTCAACCTGCCAATGCATAATTTGTTTGTCATCGCTTGCTGTTAGTAATTCATTGTCCGCTATCCAAATTACTTTATTAATGGAAGTAACATGCGCTTCATTTCGTGCTTTGTCTATTACTTTGAGTAACTCAAAACTATAAGCATCCCAAATTTTCATCGTTTTATCCATACTCACTGTGGCAAATAATTGTCCGTTAGGACTAAACTGAATGGCATTAATATGCAAATTATGAGCAGGCACATCTTTGATGATTTCATAATTATTTTCAGCATCAAAAAACTTTAAAAACACATCGCGACCACCGCTTAATAAATGTTTGTTATTGTTACAATATGCCAATGTAAAAACTGAATTTATATGGTGGTTTAAAGTTTCAATTAGTTGAAAAGTGGCAGCATCATAAACTCTTATAGCATGGTCAGAAAAACCAATGGCAATATGGTTCAACGATTCATTGATGGCAATAGTTCTTGCACTTTTCGTACTGGCTTTAATGGTTTTTATCAATGAAAAATCAGTCACATTAAACACATTAATTATACCATCTCCTCCCGAAGTAATGAAAGTATCGTTATGACGTTTAATATCGTAAATTCCTAAAGTATGTGCTTCTATATTTTTTATTTCTTTGTTAATAGTTAGGTCTATTACATGTAAGTTTCCTTGAGCTGAACCTATTATTAATTGATTTTTTTCGGGTAATAACAATAAACTATAAACGGGACGCTTAACCTGGCAAATTAATTTACCATCGCTTTTATTTTCAAAATCCCATTCCACCACAAATCCATCGCCAGCTCCCGAGTAAAAGCAGTTTTGGTTCATTGATTTAGAAAGAGAATAAATACAATCTTTATGTCCAGAATATTGGTGAAGTTTAATTATTTTTATTTTTTTTAGCATGAAATTTTAAAACTATTTTATATTGCAAAGCAACAATAAATAAAACAAAGCCAATCATATTTTGCCAATTATTTCTATACAAAATATAACAAATGAAATTACTTTAGGAATTTGGAAAATTACTGAAACTAAAGCTGATTTTGCAAATCAATTAGGAAATCATTTATTTGACTTGTCAAAGCCTGTAAATCCAGCTGAAAATATTGGAATCCATTGGTTTGCAAGTAGAGTTTTATTGCAAAATTTGTTTGATGCCGATAGAATTGAAATCCATAAGAACGAAAACAACAAGCCAACTTTGTATATCGACCACGAAAAATATTTTATCAGCATATCACATTCTTATGAATATGTAGGAATTATGTTTAGTAAAACACACGAAATTGGTTTAGACATTGAAAGAGTAGATGACAGAATTCATCGAGTTTCTAATAAGTTTTTAAATGAAAATGAACAATTATTTGCTGAAAGCAAATTGATAAAAACATTGATTTGGAGTGCCAAAGAAAGCATGTATAAATGGTATGGTAAAAAAGAATTAGACTTTAAATTAAACATGGAAGCATTATTATTTGAACCTCAAAATGAAGGAGTTTTTAATTGTATGCTGCACAAAAATGAAATAAATAAAGCAATTGAAATGCATTATTATCAGTTAGAAAATTATGTATTTACTTATTGCTTTTAAACTTCGTCATTGTGAACACGCCAAAGCGTGAGCTGCAATCTCATTTCAAATTGTAAGATTGCTTCGTGCCTCGCAATGACGTACAAAAAATATAAATACAACAATATAACTCCCGATGTATCGGGACAACAATATAACTACCGTGTATCGGGATAATAATTTAACAATTCAACAATTCAACCATGTTAAACAACATAGAACACATAGGAATAGCCGTAAAAAACGCGGATGAAAGCATTCAATTATTCAATGCATTATTGAACACAAAACCATATAAAGAAGAAGCGGTTTTGAGTGAACATGTGCGCACTGTTTTTTATAAAACAGGTGAAACTAAAATTGAGTTATTACAAGCCACACATGAAGACAGTGCAATTGCTAAATTCATTGATAAAAAAGGAGAGGGAATGCATCACATTGCATTTGCTGTAAATGATATTTATGCTGAAATTACTCGCTTAAAAGCAGAAGGATTTGTGTTTATAAATGAAACACCAAAACAAGGAGCCGACAATAAGTTAATTGCATTTATGCACCCAAAAAGCAGCAATGGTGTTTTAATAGAATTGTGTCAGGAAATAAAAGGTTAAAAAAAGAAATTCGAAATTCTAATCATTAAATTCTGAAAAATTGAACAACAAAAAGCCCTTTAAAACGCAAGTTTTAAAGGGCTTTTTAAATCTCCAAATCCCTAAATCAATTAGTCGTTTGCTCTTACCTCAGTAACTTTATAACCTAATTTTTTCAAAGGTTCAGTCACTTTATCTCTATCGCCAACTACTACAATTACTAATGTATTTGGATTAACAATTTCGTTAGC
>CAIUQQ010000414.1 GCA_903901345.1 uncultured Bacteroidota bacterium
CATACTATTATTAAACTATATTTTTTTGTTAATTAATATGTATTGATGGATTAATTGCATAAAATTTTAATTAGAATTGAATTTGACTATTATCATTTATACATCATCCTACAGTCATATTTTGGTCATTAGATGTTGCTCACCTTTGTGAGGTAATTTTAAACAAAAAACAATTAAAATATCAAACATCATGAAAAAAAAGTATTTCTATGGAGCTGTAATTTTAGCATCAATGTTAAGTTTCAGCTGTAAACAAACAGATCAAATAGTAGATACCAATGTAACACCTGGACCAGAAATAGCTGCTCCCTCAGTAAATGAACTATTCACTTATTATGGTGCACCATCCGATCCTACCAACGCGCAAGTATTAGATGCCATGTGGGCAAAAGCTGAAGTGTTAACAGTTACTGCAACTGTGCCAAATCCAGCACCACCAAAATTGTTTCAAGGATATTGGGGTAATACTTATAATGTAAGTTTAAAATCAATAACTGATACCATCGGTGGAAATATTTATTTCTTAGCAGAATGGAATGATCCTACAAAAGGAATGGATCAAGCTCCATATTATTTCAATAGTACAACTCATCTTTGGGCAAAAGAATCAAGTAATCCGGTATATGATACTATTAATGGGGTGATGACTCGTAAAGGTTTTAACGAAGATAAGTTTGGCATTTTATGGAATATTTCAAGTGCAGAATTTGCAGCACAGTCATGTTATGGTACTTGCCATACATATTATAGCTCAGCTACAAATCCTAACACTGGAACTGGAAACCATTGGACAAAAAGTTATTTAGATAAAGTTGACCAATGGCATTTCTATATGATGCGTGGAAATTATTATAAACAATGTTCAGATGAATTTCAAGATGATGGATATAGCGGTGCAAGTCCAACAACTTATACAGCTAGTGCTACTAATGGTCGTCACGTAGATGCAATTGGAAGTACCGCTTCAAGTAAAGGAACTTATAACAATGCTCAAACATTGAAACTTTCGAATAAAACTACAGTGAGTACTTCAGTTCCATTATGGATTTATTTAAATCCAACTGGTGATCAAATTTATTATATGTTGGATAAAGATACTTTGAATACTACAAATGCAAAATTTATTTTGTCTGTAGATTCAATGGGAGTTTTATCTTATGGAAGTTCAAGAGGCGGAAGCGTTGAGGGAACAATTGATCCAAATGCATCAACAGATTATGCGCAACGTCCAAACAGTGTTTTACCAATTAAAACATTCCCAAGTTTAATTGTGTCTGCATATGAAGGTGGAAGAGCAGATGTTGGTGGATATACTTATCATGATGGTACAAAATGGCATATGATTTTCTCTAGAAAATTAAAAACTGGTGATATGTTAAATCAAGATGTTGATTTCTCAGATCGCGCTGATAAACAATTTGGAATTGGTTTCTTTGATAATGCAAACAACCAACATGCCATTTGCCCAGGATTAGTATTAAAATTCAAAAAACCAGTTTTATCTAAATAATTAAACCCAATTAATTTTCAAGATTATGTCAAGAAAAATAGCAATTGGGTTATTACTAGCAAGCACCATTGTTTTATTTGGAATGTACAGTTGCACCAAGGACGTAACTGTAATCATTGAACCCTCACTAAGTTCAATACCCACCAATAAAACAATCAGTTTTGCAAGTGATATAGTCCCAATCATATCAAAAAGTTGTGCAATGACTGGTTGTCATGTAACAGGAGGAAAATCTCCCGATTTATCAGATGGAAAAGCATTTGGATCTTTAAGTAGTGGAGGTTATTTAAATATTGCTAATCCTAAAAGTAGTAAAATATATCTTTCATTAACAGGCAAAGGAGGTTTACTTATGCCAATTGGTTCAGTCAATAACCCATCAAATTTAAATAATTTGATACTAATGTGGGTTCAACAAGGTGCCAAAAACAATTAAATAATATTTATATGAAAAGCGAAAGAATAAATAAAATAGGCATTCAGAAAATTAAATTACTAATCATATTTAGTTTTCTGTTAAACATAGCCTTCAATGCAAATGCACAAGAAGCTTTACCTAAACCCGAGCCTGTAAAATACACTTTTGAAGGAAATTATATGGGCGATAATCAAACAACAAGTTCTTTGTTTAAAAACAGTTTAGAATTTATAATTCAACATCGTTTTGGAACAGTGAATAATGGATACAAAGATTTTTATGGCATTTATGCTCCATCTAATATTAGATTAGGTTTGAATTATGGAATAACCAAAGACCTAATGATTGGTGCTGGATTCTGTAAAGACCGTTTGTTATGGGATGGAAATATTAAATATGCTATCATTAAACAAACGCCAAAACGATCCCCTGTTAGTGTTTCCTATTATGCAAATTTTGCAGTAGATACAAGAGATGGAAAAGAAGTTACTTTTGTAAGTGATTTAGATAGGGTTTCATACTTTAATCAAATACTTATTTCTAGAAAAATAAATAAGCATTTGTCATTACAAGTTGCTCCTAGTTATACTCATTTAAATAATGTAGTTGGTTACATTTCAAATAAAGAAGTTAAACCAACAATGTTAAACGATCATTTTGCAATAAGCTTTTTGGGTCGTTATAAATTATCGAGTGTAATGTCAATATTTGCTAATTATGACCAACCATTAACTGTTCATCCCAAAAATAATTCACAACCTAATATTTCGTTTGGCTTAGAGATGAGTACTGGTTCACATACATTCCAAGTTTTTGCAGGAAATTATAGTTATATTTTACAACAAAATAATAATTATTACAATATGAACGACTACACTGCTGGTCAGTTTTTAATTGGATTTAACATTACCCGTAGATGGGATTTTGAATAGTAAATAGTTAGTTTTTTTTTGAAAGAGAGCAGTCAAATTTTTGGCTGCTTTTTTTTAATTTTTTTTAAGTGACCATAGTCATTGCATTAATTGAAAACTGTCAAGAAAGCGAGTGCCTCCAATCATTTTTGAAAAACCATTCACTTTACATCTTTGTAAGGCAAAATAACATTTTCTATTAAGTAATATTTTAAGTAAAAATCAAAAAAATAATTATCAAACATATTTTGATTATGAAAAACGAAAACGAAGAATCAAGTAGGAGGAATTTCTTAAAAATTGGCTTATTATCAAGCGGTGCTGTAATAGCAGGTGCAAGTATAATAAGTGCAATTACAAAGGAGGAAAGTAAAGAAACAGGTAAAAGGGTAAAGGTTTTAACAGCGGATGGTAAATTAATAGAAGTTGACAGTTCACATATTCTAAATGGTAAATTCGAAGATATTGCAAAACGTGAAATTAGAGATGGAATAGATGGTAGAAAGTTTGTAATGGTTATTGATTTGGCTCGATGTGCAAATGAAAGAAAATGTATTACAGGTTGTCAAAAAATGCATTTTAAACAATCACCAACTGAATGGATTAAAGTAAAAAAAATGCAAGATACTGCATCCACCGCTCCCTATTGGATGCCTCAGCCATGCTTTCATTGCGATAATCCACCATGTACAAAAGTTTGCCCTGTAGATGCCACTTTTAAACGTAAAGATGGTATTGTTTTAATTGATAATGATAGATGCATTGGATGTCGTTTTTGTATGGCTGCTTGTCCTTATAATTCTCGTTCATTTAATTGGGGCGAAAATTGGGGGCAATCTCACGAACAAGCCGTTGCAAGTTGTAATTCACATTACACGCCTGAAACTAGCACTCCTTCCAAAATGGGAACTGTAGAAAAATGTGATTTTTGTCCAGATATGGTAAAAGAAGGCAAATTACCTGATTGTGTAACTTCATGTCCTAATGGAACAATATTTTATGGTGATGCAAATGAAGACACTGTGTCTAATGGTGAAGAAACATTTAGATTAAGTGAACTTATTAAAAATCGTGCTGGTTATCGTTTTATGGAAGAATTAGGAACAGAGCCACGTGTTTATTATTTACCTCCAGTAAAACGTAATTTTCCTTTCGAAGATGATCTTGAAGTTCATAATACTCACGAATAATTAAAAAAAACAATTAAAATGGAACATTCAAATTTAAATATAGAAGAACAAAATAATGAACGTCAAAGATTACGTGATGCAGTTTTAAAACCATTGCGCACTTCTACATTATTAAGCAAATTATGGATTGCTTTTTTAGTATTTATAATTTGCATTGGTTTATATGCATATTATATTCAATTAACAAATGGTTTAAAAGTAACCGCACTTAGAGATTATGCCTCATGGGGAGTATATATTTCAAATTTTGTTTTTTTTGTTGCTATTAGTCTTTGCGGTTCATTGATTTCATCAATCTTAAGATTAACAAATTTTACTTGGCATTGGCCGATAACTCGTATTGCTGAAATCATTGCAGTAGCCGCCATTATGTTTGCAGGGCTCATTATTATAGTTGACATGGGAAGACCAGATAGAATTTACTATTTATTCATGTACTTCAGAATTCAGTCACCAATTGTTTGGGACGTAGTTGTTGTAATGACCTATTTTACTGTTAGTTTTTTGTTTTTATATTTTCCACTTCTACCAGGAATTGCTATGTGTCGTGATTTACTTACAGAAAAACCACTTTGGCAAAGAAAAATGTATAAAATACTAGCGCTAGGTTGGAATGGAAATCATAGTCAATGGAAAATAGTAAAAAAATGCGTAAATATTTTAAGTGTATTAGTTATTCCATTAGCAGTGTCAATTCATACTGTTACAGCTTGGTTATTTGCTACAACCTTACGACCAGGATGGGATAGTACTAACTTTGGTCCGTACTTTGTTGCCGGTGCATTTTTAGCTGGAACAGGTTGTGTAATATTAGGTATGGCAATTTTTAGAAAAGCATATCATTTAGAAGAATTTATTACAGAACAACATTTTAATTTTATGGGTAAATTGATGGTTTTTTTATGTTTAATATATGCATATTTTAACATCAACGAATATTTAGTACCTGCATATAAAATGAAAGTTGCAGAAGCACATCATTTAAGAGAATTGTTTTCAGGTAGTGAGGCTTGGCTATATTGGTCAGTTCAAATCATTGGAATGGCTTTACCAGCACTTCTATTGTTATTTAAGCCATTTAGAAAACCAATTCCTATAACAGTAATTGCTTTTGTAGTTGTAGTTGGTGCATGGTTGAAAAGATATTTAATCGTTTCACCTATTATGCTTAATCCTTATTTACCTATTCAAAATGTACCAGAAAATTGGAAACATTATTTTCCTTCATGGGTCGAAATATCAATCATTTCAGCATCACTTGCAGGTGTTTTATTGGTTATTACAATGTTCTCAAGATTTTTTCCAATTATGTCGAATTGGGAGGTGTTAGAAGGGCAAGGAATTGATTTAGAAATGCTTGATGATAAAAAAAATATTAAATTATAATATCATGAAAAATATTAAAATAAAACATTTAATGCTTTGTATAAGCTTTGTATTATATACTATCACTGCTTTTGCTCAAGATGAAACTCTAACGAGTGTACTAACTTTAAAACTGATAAAAAATGACACTATAAATACATGTGAAGCCACACTGATGGGCAATAATAAACCTGTTTCAGAAGTTAGTGTTCAATTCTATATTAAACGACAATTTAGTTTATTGCCCATTGGCAATCCTCAAACTACTGACGATTATGGAATAGCGAGTGTAGAATTCCCAAATGATATTCCAAAAGATTTAAATGGAACTGTTACTGTCATTGCAAAAATTGAAGATGATGAAAAAGTGGGTTCTATTGATGCTCAAACAATTACTAATTTAGGAGCTAATCGATTAAATGATATAGATGAATGGAGTGTTAGATCTTTATCCTCTTCACGAGAAAAAGCACCATTGGTTTTAATAATAATATCATTTTCTATAATATTTGGTATATGGGGAACAATTGTTTATGTAGTTTTTCAATTGGTTAAAATAAAAAAACTACAAAAAAATAATTAATTTAAACAATCATCTAATCATTAAAAACAAAATGAAAAATCTAAAAAATCTAGTTGCAGGTGTAGTATTAACAACATCTTGCTTATTAATCAGCCAAACAGCATTTGCGCAAAAACCAGCTGGAAAACCTTGGAATGCTCCTGAGTCAGCTATTAAAATAAAAAATCCTACTAAAGGCGATGATGCAGTAAAAGAAGGAAAAGACATATTTAATCAAAATTGTAAATCATGCCATGGCGCAAAGGGTAAAGGCGATGGAACTAAAGCTGAAAAAATTGATATTTCATGTGGTGATTTTACTTCGGCTGAAACTGCTAAAAAAACTGACGGTGAATTATTTTGGAAAGCTACTGAAGGTAGAAAACCTATGCCTTCATATAAAGAAAAATTAAGTGACAGCGAAAGATGGAAAGTAATAAGTTATATCCGCACATTGTAATTAATTAATTTAAAATCTTCATCAATAAAAAAGGCAGATTCAATTTGAGTCTGCCTTTTTATTAATATTAACTATAATTCAAAAATTAAATTTATTCTGATTTGGCTAATACTTTTAAAATCACTTCTTCCACTTTTGCACCGCTCGATTTTTGAATAATAAACTCAAAATTATCAATAACAATTCTTTCCCCTTTTTGAGGAATATCCTCATGATTTGCAGTTATAAATCCACCTAAAGTATTGTATTCACCTTCGGGAATTACTAAGTCATATTTGGTGTTAAGTAAATGAATTTCAAGTCTTGCAGAAAACAAATATTCATTTTCACCTAAAACTTTCTCTGTTAAAGTTTCAGTATCGTGTTCGTCATCTATTTCGCCAAAAATTTCTTCCATTACGTCTTCAATAGTAACAATTCCAGCAGTTCCGCCTAGTTCATTTACAACTAATGCAATGCTGCTTCGGGTTTTACTAAACCTATTTAAAACATCCATAACTGAAGTAGTTGCGGGTACAATTTCAATGGGAAATACAATTTCCTTTATAGAATTTACCTTTTTAAACACTTCTTTTTGATGAACATAACCTATAATGTTATCTGGAGTTCCACCATAAACTAATATTTTTGATAATCCTGTTCCAACAAATTTGTTATATAAAACTTCGGGAGTTTCGGTAATGTCTATAATTTCTAAATCAGTTCTAGGTGTCATACAATCACGAACTTTCAGTTTTGAAAAATCCAAAGCGTTTTTAAACATTTCGGTGTCCACTTCTACATCGTCATCTCTATCATTATCACTCACTTGATTGATATAATCATCTAAATCAATTTTACTAAAAACAGGATTTGATTCAACATATTTTATTTTTAAAAGGCTATTCAAAATAATTTTTGAAAGCCAAATAATTACATGTACAATTGGCCAAAAAAGATAATAAAACAACAAAAATGGTAGTGCTAAAATATTTAAAACTAAATCTGGATTAATGCGAAAAAGCACTTTTGGAATAAATTCAGCTGTAAAAAGAACGATTAAAGTTGAAATGATAGTTTGTGAAAATAGCAAAAGAAAATGATGCGTTTCAAAATAAGGAGATAAATTAGTAAGAATAGGATCCAAAACTTCAGCCATTGAAATACCATAAATTACTAAACCTATATTGTTGCCAACCAAAGTTGTACTTATGAATTTAGAAGGATTATTTACAAAATTAGAAAGAATATTAGCTGTTACGCTGCCTTGTTTACTTTTTAATTCTATTAATAATTTGTTGGAAGATATAAATGCAATTTCAGTGCCTGCAAAAAAAGCAGAAAACAAAATGCTGATTATAATGATTGAGTAATTATCCATTTATTAATTAAAGCACAAATGTAATTATATTTCCGATTAATTGAAAGTTGTCTAATTTCTTATTAGTAAAAAGTCAGTTTTTTCTATCTTTTTTCAGCTATGAAATGTGAAAAATAAACATAGTTTTGCAGCCTTTAAAATTAAAAACAAACATGTCAGATATTTTCTCTCAATTGCAACAACACGATCATGAGCAAATAGTTTTTTGCCAGGATGAGTACACAGGATTAAAAGCAATTATTGCTATTCATAATACTGTATTAGGACCAGGTTTAGGTGGAACACGCGTATGGAATTATACAAGTGAAGCAGATGCAGTAAACGATGTTTTGCGCTTAAGTAGAGGAATGACTTACAAAGCTTCTATTTCAGGATTGAATTTAGGTGGAGCAAAAGCAGTAATTATTGGTGATGCAAAAACACTTAAAACAGAGGCTTTAATGCGTAAGTTTGGCCGCTTTGTTGAAAATTTAAATGGTAAATATATTACAGCAGAAGATGTTAATACTACTACTCGCGACATGGAATATGTAAACATGGAAACTGACCATGTTGTAGGTTTACCCGAAAGTATGGGTGGAGGAGGAGATCCAAGTCCTGTTACTGCTTATGGTGTTTTTGTTGGTATGAAAGCAGCTGCAAAACATGCTTTTGGATCTGATAGTTTATCAGGTAAAAAAATTGCGGTTCAAGGTGTTGGAAAAGTTGGTGGTCATTTAATTGAATATTTACACAAAGAAGGTGCTAAATTATTTATTACTGATATAAATGAAGAAATTCTGAGTAAATACAGCAAAGATTTTGGTGCAACTATAGTTACTGGTGAAGAAATTTATGGTTTAGATATTGATATTTTTGCACCTTGTGCAATGGGAGCAATATTAGATTCAGTTAATATAAATAAATTAAAATGTAAAGTAATTGCTGGTGCTGCAAACAATCAATTGGCAGATGAAAATATTCATGGTCCAATGTTAATGGAAAAAGGAATTGCTTACGCTCCTGATTTTTTAATTAATGCTGGTGGATTAATCAATGTTTATCAAGAACATATTGGTTATAACCGTGAAACTGCTTTTGCTAATACTGAAAAAATTTATGATACTACTTTAGCTATTTTCCAAAAATCGGCAAAAGATAAAGTTCATACGCAAAAAGCAGCAACTGAATTAGCAGAAAAACGCATTAAAGACATGATGCGAGTTGGTTCAACTTACTAATAAAATTGAAAAGCTAAGTTTAACATTTTGCTAAACTTAGCTTTTTATTATAATAAAATTGTTCTTTAGGTAAATTTAAAAATTGTATTGCTAAGCCTAGTGAATTTTTACATCAATTAGCATACATACAAAATAATAGCTATGCTATTCAGACGTTTTTTAAGGATTAAAACTTTCCAAGCATTATATGCTTACAAACAAGATCAAAGCTCTAGTAGAGCAGTTGCACAAAAGAATCTTGTTAAATCACTAGACAAAGCTTACGATGTTTACATTTTTTTATTGTCGTTTATCATTGAGTTCAAATTTTTTTTAGGAAAAGAGATTGAAATTCAAGAAAACAAACACATTCCTCAACCAGAACAATTGGCTTTTATTAAAGCAATTCATGACAATGGTGCAATTGCCATGTTTGAAAATGACTTAAATTTACAGGAAAAAATTAAAGCTAGTAAAATTGATTGGAGTAAAAGTGCAGATTTCTTCCGTCAAATATTTACAGAAATAAAAGAATTAGAAACTCTTGTAGAAGCAACAAAAGATGGTGATTTTTCTATTTTTGCCGAAAAACAAATTTTACTAGAAATAGTTGAAAGTTTGGTTGCTGATAGTGAAGTTTTTAATGATTACATGGAACAGCAATTCATTAATTGGGAAGACGATGATGTAATGGCTTTGATGGCTTTTCAAAAAACGCTTTCTACCATAAAACAGAACAAACAACCTGAAATTTTAAATGGATTTTATAACGATAAATTTGAGGATACTAACTTTGTGTCTGATTTGTTTTTTAAAACCTTGGAACACGAAGATTATTTAACAGAATTAATTAGCTCAAAAACTCAAAATTGGGATGCTGATAGGATTGCAACTGTTGATATGCTTTTAATGAAAATGGCCATGTGTGAAATTACAATGTTTAGCCAAATTCCTGTTAAAGTAAGTATCAATGAATATTTAGAAATAGCCAAAATTTATAGCAGTCCTAATAGTCATACTTTTATGAATGGAGTTTTGGATAAAATTCAATTAGATTTACGCAAAGAAGATAAAATTAACAAAACGGGTAGGGGCTTGATGGAATAAATTGAAGTTCATTAAGCTTGTATAAATGCGAAGTGATAAACAAAAACAAAAAAAATCTATTAATATTGAAGCCGAAAACAAAATACTTTATGAAAAGAATTCTTATTTCAACCTTAATTTTAACAATAATTGCTTGTAATAGCAATACAGGAAATCAAGCAGGAACTGAAATTGTAACCAATCCAGCAACGGCCGAAAATCCCAATGCTGAAAACGTAAATGCAACCGAAATTACTTTTGAACAAAACATGTTCGACTTTGGCACTATCAAAGAAGGAGAGTTGGTAAACCATAAATTTAAATTTACAAACACCGGTAAAAATCCTTTATTAATTACCAATGCATCGGCTAGCTGTGGATGTACAGTTCCTAATTGGCCTAAAGAACCCATTGCACCCGGACAAAGTAGCGAAATAGATGTTACTTTTAACAGTGAAGGAAAGCCAAATCATGCGGAAAAAACAGTAACAGTTATGGCCAATACTTCACCAACTAATACCATGCTTTTAATAAAAGGAGAAGTGACTCCTGCTAATACATCGCAAACAACACCAGTAACTCATTAATTATTAAACATAAACATAAAAACAAATAAATTACAAACATGAATTTTACTTTATTACAAGCAGCCGCAGCTAATGGCGGAGGATGGAGCCAATTGATATTTTTTGTTCCAATGATTGCTATTTTTTACTTCTTTATGATTCGCCCTCAAATGAAGAAACAAAAAGACCAAAAGAAACTAATTGATTCCATTGCCAAAGGTGATAAAATTGTTACTTTAGGTGGAATTCAAGCTAAAGTTACTGAAGTAAACGATAATTATTTAATTATTGAAAGTGAAGGTACTAAGTTAAGAATTAACAAAAGTGCAGTGAGCTTAGAAGCTACTCAAGCTGTTAATCCAGCTAAGAAAGAAGAAACCAAATAATTACTAAACATCATTATTGAAAAAAAGTCAGACTCCGGTCTGACTTTTTTTGTTTAATAAAATTAGTATTTATTAATTATTTAAAATATGTTTGGTGAATAATTTATTAAAGACATAAAACTTATGGAAGAAACAACTACAACAGAAAAAAAATACAAGCTTGATTTTTATGGTAAAGGAGGAGAATTCTTTGGAATTATCATTGTTAATTGGCTGTTAACTATTATTACTTTAGGATTTTATTATCCTTGGGCAAAGGCAAAACAATTAAATTTTTTATATGGTTCTACTTCATTAAATAATGATCGATTTTCGTTTCATGGAACTGGAAAAGAAATGTTTATTGGCTTTATTAAGGCAATTTTTGTTTTTGCTTTAATTTATGGAATATCAATCATGTTCATTTATATGCAAATGCCAATTATTGGTATTTTATTATTGTATGCGGGTATTTTAGGAATTATACCTTTGGCTATTCACGGTTCGTATCGTTACCGCATGTCTAGAACATCATGGAGAGGAATTAGATTTGGATACAGAGGCAATAGGAATGAATTTATGTTAAGCTTTTATAAATGGATTTTATTAACTTTAGTAACTTTTGGAATTTATGGCGCTTGGCTTAGTATAAATGTAAGACGTTATGTAATGAGTAATGTAAAAATGGGAGATGTTTCTTTTAAATATGAAGCTAGTGGTGGAGATTATTTTTGGTTAAATTTCAAAAGTTATTTTCTTTCAATCATTACACTTGGAGTCTATTCGTTTTGGTGGTATAGCGATTTATTTGCATTTTATGTAAACAATTTAAGTTTAGAAAAAGGCGAGGAGAAAATTAATTTAAAATCAACTGCTACTGGTGGAGATTTTTTTGGTTTATTAATAGTAAATTTACTAATCATTGTTTTTACTTTAGGCCTAGGTTATGCATGGGTGGTAGCTAGAACTATGAAGTTTTTAACTGATCACATTGAAATGGAAGGTAATATTGATTTAGATACAATCAATCAAACTGAAGAAGATTTTAACGATGCAACGGGTGAAGATATAGGCGACTTTTTAAATTTAGACTTTGCATTATAATGCTTAAAAACAATGCGGTATTTTATGATGGATTATCATCAACATCTCAAGATATAGAAATAATATTAGACGAAAAAAATAATTTATTAATTTTTAGCTCATCTGCTATTAGCCTCACAAAATGGCCAATAGCAGATGTTTCGTTTTATAAAAGCAGTGAAGTTTTAAATATTCATTATGGCTCAAACCCTTTGCAAATTGTAAAGCTACAAGACGAACAGTTTATACTATATTTGTATGATTATTTGAAAGAAAACGGACAACTTGGTTGGTATCAAAAATTAATTAATTTAGGTACAAAAGTACATGTTGTTATTGCAATAGCAATTTTAGGAATAATTACATTGGGTTATTTGTATGTGCTTCCATTTATTGCAGAAAAAGCAGCAGTGCTTATTCCTGAAACTTATGACATAGAAATGGGAGAACGATTTTATTCAGAATATATTGATTACAATGAAATAGATTCTACAAAAACTGTTGCGCTAAATTTATTTGCTAAGCAATTAAAATTAAACAATTCCAAAAACCTAAAATTTACTGTTGTAAAATCAGAAACTGTTAATGCTTTTGCGTTGCCTGATGGTAATATTATTGTGTTTACAGGTTTGTTAAAACTGATGGAAAATTATGATGAATTAGCAGGATTAATCGGCCATGAAGTAACACATGTTAATCAGCGTCATTCTATGAAAATGTTATGTAGAAACATATCAGGATATTTGTTTGTGTCGGCTGTTTTAAGCGATGTGAATGGGATTATGGCAACTATTGGCGACAATATTAACAGTTTGAATTCACTGTCTTATTCACGTATTTTTGAGCAACAAGCCGATGAAGAAGGATTGCATTTGATGCTTCAAAATAATATAAATCCAAAGGGAATGACCAATTTATTTAAACGTTTACAAAGTGAAAACAATATTGATATCCCTCAGTTTTTAAGTTCTCATCCAGTTACTGAAAATAGGATTGATTATATTCAAAATTTAATAAAAGAAAAGAATTTTAAAAACATTGAAAACCCTATTCTGAAAGGTTATTTTATTAAACTAAAAAAATAAAAAATTTGAAGTTAGCCAAGTGTTTTAAGTATTTATCCTCCGTTGGTATCCTCATCAATTCAATTTGAGAAGTTTGTGAGGACAACTTCGGACAATAAAACTATTTTATTTCCAAAATTGCTTCCACTGCTAAGTGGTCCGAAGGATAATAATCTCCATTATTATCATTAATAATTTGGTAGTTTTTAAGTTTAAATTTTTTATCGAAAAATATAAAATCTATGCGTTTACATATATTGCTTTTTACCTCAAATCCAGTAAAAGTACAATCTTTATTTTTACTATTTGTATAACTGTCTTTGAAAGGATGAATATTATAATTAATAATGCTATTATAAGCTACCGAGTTAGGTTCAGAATTAAAATCACCTGTTAAAATTACAGCTTCATTGCCTGCTATTTCAGTTATTTTGTTCAATATTAACTTTGCACTTTCTTGCCTTGCCGTTTCCCCAATATGATCAAAATGTGTATTGAAAACATACAACGATTTGTTAGTGTTTTTTAGTTTCACTTTTCCATAACTACAAATTCTAGTAATGGCTGCATCCCAACCTTTACTTCCTACTATTTCGGGAGTTGGCGATAACCAAAAAGTGTTAGAGTTTACTAATTCAAACATGCTTTTCTTGAAAAAAACAGCCGAAAATTCTCCTTTTTCTTTTCCGTCATCTCGTCCACCACCTACATAAAAATAGTTGGGCAGCATGGTTTGTAAATCCAACATTTGATTATATAAACCTTCTTGAATGCAAAGTACATCGGGCGAATATTTTTTCAATAATGAGTCAACTGCATTGGTTCTTTTCCCCCATTGATTTAAGCCATCTATAGCCACATCTAACCTAATATTATAGGTAATTATTTTTATTTGTTGAGCAAAAATTGAATTTGTTCCAATAATAAAAAGCAAGAAATAGAATAGAAAATTTTTTAGTTTTAGCATGGTTTAAATATATGAATATTTAAATAAAATGCTTGAAGAAAAATAATTTAAAAGAAAGGTCGGCTTTTGAATAAAATCCGTAAATGAATAGGATTTAGCCTCCACAGGAGTCGCAACCTTCTAACGTTTTTAGTAACAAGTTACCAAAAATCCCACAAGGGTAAAAAAGCCTGATTTTGACAAAGCGGTACAGCTGTTAATGTAATGGTATTAATTTTTTTCAAATATTACACCGACCTTTCAATGGCAAATATAGGTTTTTAAAACAAAATGCTTTGTAAAGTTAAAATGAATTTTATTATTAAAAATGATTGCTGCTTAGCGCTAAATGCTGAGTCTAAAATACTACCAATTAAATATTCCTTTGGCAGCCAAATAAGGTAAAATGATCCAAACTGTAATTCCCTTAATCAAGAAAAACATAAAGCCCCAAAAGCCTAGTTTTTTTACATAACCAAGCCACTTCCATCTTTTGCCATGAGGAACAGGGCATTCAAGCGGTTTAGTATTTGTTTGGTTAATTATTTTTTCCACGCTGCAATTTTAGCTTTTGTTTCTTTTAAATCTATACTGATTTTTATTTGAAAACAATTTTATTACATTTAAATTATGCTTTTCTGTTTTGGAGCCAATTGCTATTTTTTTCTA